>CAVFUJ010000015.1:0-18523 GCA_963625795.1 Anaerovoracaceae bacterium | reverse complement strand
CCAACTGCATTCTCTGACGTTCTCCTGTGGAAAGTGTCGAAGCGGAACGGTCGAGTGTCAGATAACCCAAACCGAGATCGATAAGACGTTTGGCTGTGTCAAGGAATGCTTCGCATATGCTCTCAGCCATCGGACGCATTTCTTCAGGCAGACTTTCGGGAACACCGCGTACCCAATCTACGGATTCGGAAAGTGTCATCCTGCACGCTTCATCCAAAGAAACACCTCTCAGTTTTGGTGCACGTGCCGCATCGGAAAGACGTGTTCCGTGACAGTCGGGACATATGTCTTCTTTCAGGAATTTCTCAACACGTTTCATTCCTTTCTCGTCTTTTACTTTGGAAAGTGCGTTTTCAACCGTGTATACTGCATTGAAGTAAGTGAAATCCAATTCTCCTGCCTGATTTGTGTTCTTTGCTTTGTAAAGAATGTGTTTCTTTACGGCAGGCCCGTGATAGATGATTTCCTTCTCTTCAGCAGTCAAATCCCTGAACGGAACATCCGTGCGTACGCCCATCTCACGGCAGACATCCGTCATAAGAGACCACATCAGACTGTTCCACGGAGCTACTGCGCCTCCGTCGATCGTAAGAGAATCATCCGGAACAAGAGTGGATTCATCCACTGTGCGGATACTTCCCGTGCCTCCGCATTTCTGACATGCGCCCTGAGAATTGAATGCCAATTCTTCCGCACACGGAGCCCAGAAATGTGCATTACATTCGGGACAGACTGATTCTTTGCCTGCGGCAACTGCTAAAGAAGGCTCAAGATAATGTCCGTTGGGACATCTGTGATTCGCAAGACGGGAATACATCAGACGCAGACTGTTCAGCAATTCCGTTCCCGTACCGAATGTACTACGAATCCCGGGTACGCCGGGGCGCTGATGCAATGCAAGCGCAGCGGGAACATACTGAATGTCATCGACATTTGCTTTCGATGCCTGGGTCATACGTCTGCGCGTATACGTGGAAAGAGATTCGAGATAACGGCGTGAGCCTTCCGCATAAAGAACGCCCAATGCCAATGATGATTTTCCGGAACCGGAAACACCGGCAATTCCGACAGTCTTACCTAACGGAATGTCTACGTCGATATTCTTGAGATTGTGGACTTTCGCCCCGCGGATGAGCATCCTGTCGATCATTTCTTACCGCTCGCGGTCGGATCTGCGTAGTAATACTCGCCTCTGGACTTCTGTTCCCTGTCCAATCTCGAGTCGGGTTTGTTGATTCTGGGTCTGTGAGTTTCCGCATCTCTTCTGAACGTAATGTCCACGGCCTTCAGGAATCTGTTCATTCCCTCTCTCATATCGAACGGGCCGTCCGCGATACCTTCGTGACCGGGGTTTCCGCCGAATACCATCATCGAATCCGAGACCATGTCAAGGAAATACATATCGTGGTCGATGATCATTCCGCTCTTACCTGTCTTCTCCATCATTCTTCTGATGGTCTTTGCGGCATTCATTCTCTGGTTCGAATCCAAATAGGCTGAAGGCTCATCGATAAGGTAGATGTCCGCGTCTTTCGCAAGACACAAAGTGATAGCAACACGCTGTAACTCTCCGCCTGACAGGTTCTTCACCTGTTTGTCCATCAGGTGTTTGATAGAAAGCGGTTCGAATACTTCCGTCTGGAAGAATCCCGTATCGATTACATCGAATGCTTCCGTGTAAAGTAATTCTTTGACTGTTCCGTCGAAGTCAGGTGTAATATACTGAGGTTTGTAGGAAATCTTCAGTTTTGTATCGAGTTTTCCTTCATCGGCTTCCAATTCGCCTGCGACAATCTTGACGAAAGTTGTCTTACCTGTGGCGTTCGGACCGACGATACCGACAGTCTCACCGATCTTAATCGCACCGGGATTGACCGTAAGTTCGAATCCCGAGAATTTCTTTTTGATTGTGTCGAATTCAACAAGATTCGCGGTGTTCCATTCTCCTCTCGGAGGTGTCGCGAAGAATTCTACGGGTCTGTCACGGAATCTTATGTTTTCTTCCGGGAGGTAACCGTCGAGGTAAACGTTGATAGCCGTACGTACCTGACGTGAAAGTGTGAACACACCGTACGCACCTTCGGTACCGTATACCACGCTGACGTTATCGGCAAGGAAATCCAAAATGGCTAAATCGTGTTCGATGACGACTACCTGTTTTGTCTCGGATAATGCCTTGATCTGCCTTGCCATCTTAACTCTCTGATAGATATCGAGGTATGACGAAGGTTCATCGAAGAAGTAGACATCAACGTCTTTCATCATCGTTGCCGCCATGGCAAGACGCTGAAGTTCTCCTCCCGAGAGTTTTGATAATTCTCTGTCAAGAACTTCGGTAAGATCGAATTCTTTTGCCGCTTCTTCAACAGTCATTCTTTCCTGAACTTTGGAAAGAAGATCTCTTACGACACCTTTCACCTGTGAAGGAAGTTTGTCGACATACTGCGGTTTCGTTGCAGTCTTAATCTTACCTTCATACACACTCTGAAGGTAATCGTGCATCTCGGTTCCCGCGAAATACTGCAGAACTTCTTCTTTCGAAGGAGGATTGTCGTATCTTCCGAGGTTCGGAATCTCCATTCCGGAGAGCATTTTGATAGCAGTCGACTTACCGATACCGTTCGGACCGAGGATACCTGTCACGAAACCTTTCTTGGGTACGGGAAGTCTGTATAAACGGAATGAATTCTCGCCGTATTGGTGAATCATCTCGCTTTTGAGCTCATCCGCGAGACCGATAATCTTGATAGCCTCAAACTGACATTTGTTGACACATATTCCGCATCCTGCACAAAGTGTCTCAGAAATGATAGGTTTACCTCTCTCGCCGAGAGTGATGCAGTCCACTCCCGTCCTCATAAGCGGACAGAATTTGATGCATTCCTGATTACATTTCTTGTTCTGACATCTGTCTTTGATGACAGCGGCTATCCTCATGTTCCGCGGTTATGATGTCATCGTTATTAATCTTGTCATGACAGGCACCGAATCGGCTGTATCGCTGTGTAAGTGATGTCTCCGTTATCGCAATCAATCGGATATGTCAAAATGCAAACCGTAAGACATACCTGATACGGACAGATTTTATAGGGAATAAGTATAACACATTTTCAGTAAACACGTGATATCATGAGCGAATGGATTAAGATTCACGCGCCGGCCACGACATCGAACCTCGGAGCAGGTTTTGATATATTCGGATTGGCTCTCGACGAACCGTACGATACAATCGAAGGCAGAAAAATCGAATCGGGAATAAAGATCACAGAGATTTCGGGTCCCGGAAGCGAAGGTATTCCCACCGACCCGGAAAAGAACTCCGTCAGTATCGCAGCCGCAGAGGTTCTCAAGAGAACAGGTGCGGATTTCGGTATCGAAATCAAGATCAAGAAAGGAATCAGACCCTGCAGCGGTATCGGTTCGTCCGGTGCATCCGCTGCCGGAGGAGCATACCTCGCTCATGTGCTCACAGGTGAGAAACTCTCTCCTACGGAAGTAGTTCTCTGTGCGGCACACGCCGAGGATGTTACATCGGGAGGATTCCATGCCGATAACGTCGCACCGTGTATCCTCGGAGGATTCACGATGATCAGATCCTACGAGCCCTTTGAGGTCATTTCAATCAGACCTCCGAAGGACCTCGGTATTGTCATCGCAATGCCCGATGTTCTCGTTCCCACGAAGGAATCGAGACAGGTTCTTCCGTCACAGGTTTCCGTTAAGGATCTTGTATTCCACGTCGGTAACGCTTCATGCCTTGTACACGGCATGGAAACAGGAGATGTAGACCTTATCGGACGCAGCATCAAAGATGCTGTCTTCGAACCTGCAAGGACACATCTCGTTCCGCACCTCAAAGATGCGGAGAAAGCCGCACTCAGTGCGGGTGCGAAAGCTTCATTCCTCGGAGGATCCGGACCGTGCATCATCTCCTTCTTCAAGAAATCGGAGATGGACGGTAAGACGATTGCCGAGGCTGTCAAGAAAGTTTACGATCAGAACGGTATGCTCTGCGACACATGGGTAACAACATGGGGCGCGGGATGCAGAAGGGAATAAGATGAGTAACCACAAAGTTGTCTGTTGGGATTGCGGATGCGATGTCGACGACCCGTTCGTCAACACCTGTCCGAGATGCGGCGGTCTCCTGACCGTCAAGATGGACCTCGAGAAGGTCAAAGAGAAGAAGCCTGCGGATCTTGCAAAAGAGCCCATAGGCGTATGGAGATATGCGGATTTCCTGCCTGTCGACAAGAAACACGCAGTATCCATCAAAGAGGGAGGAACACCTCTCTACTCCACAAAGGCACTCGGAGCCGAAATCGGAATTTCCGATCTGTATGTGAAATACGAAGGTGCAAACCCCACCGGTTCCTTCAAGGACAGGGGAATGACTGTCGGTGTCTCACACGCAGTCGAGTTGGGTGTAACGACAGTAGGATGTGCATCCACAGGTAACACATCCGCATCGCTCGCAGCATACGCAGCAAAAGCGGGACTGAAATGCGCAGTATTCCTTCCTTCCGGAAAGGTTGCGGCGGGAAAACTTGCACAGGCAATGTTCTTCGGTGCAAAGGTTCTCTCAATCGACGGAAACTTCGACGATGCACTCGCATTGGCAAGGAAGATGGCCGAAGAGAAGAAAATCTATCTCCTGAACAGTATCAACCCCTACAGACCGGAAGGTCAGAAGTCCGTTCTCTTTGAGATTATGGATCAGCTTCAGTACGACATTCCCGACAGGATTATCCTTCCCGTCGGTAACGCAGCAAACATCTGGGCTATCTACAAAGCACTCACAGAGCTGAAAGAAGTCGGATGGATCGACAGAATGCCTATGCTCACGGGTATTCAGGCCGAGGGAGCATGCCCTGTTGCATCCGCATTCAAGGCAAAGACAAACGATTTCGTTCCCGAGGAACACCCCGAGACGATTGCAACCGCAATCAGGATCGGAAACCCCGTCAGCGGAAGGAAAGCACTGAAAGCGATTTACGACACAGGCGGTTATTCGACAACCGTCTCGGATGCGGAGATTATCGCGGCACAGAGACTCCTCGGAAGGAGGGAAGGTGTCTGCGTAGAGCCTGCATCGGCAGCATCCGTCGCAGGTGCGAAGAAACTCCGTGAGATGGGAATCATCGACAAAAATGAGAAAGTTGTCTGTATCTGTACCGGAAACGGTCTCAAAGATCCGGACACAATCATCAACAACTGCGAACCCATCATCAAATGCGCAAACAGTGTCGAAGCTGTGGAAAAAATCCTTAATTGAAATCGAGGAGGCTCGATTGCCTCGGACCTTCCGGGGCATCGTTCTCCTCATCTTTATCCACCGAAGTAGGTGCTTCGTATACAGGTTCGGAAGATTTGTTTCCGACTTCTTCTTTGAGTTTTGATGCAAGGGATTTGCCGATACGGGGTACCGAAGCAAGCTCTTCCGTATCGATGTTACGGATGTCGTTTCTTGACTTTATTCCCTTATCAAAGAGTGATCTGGCTCTTGTTCTTCCGATGCCTTTCAGCGAGACCAATTCAGACAATTCTTCTCTGATTCCGTATCTCACTCTCGTGAGTAATTTGCGGAGTCTTTTCACCGATTCCGGTTTGAAGAGTACTGCGATTTCACCCATTGCGTAGAGCAGCCAATCCATCATGTCTATTCTCGATCTTATGTCTCCGGGACCGATTCCGTAGGTGTCGGTGAGTGTATCTTCATTGTCTTCGTTGATCCAATCTAAAATCAGAACAGCTGTTTTCAGATCGCTCATGAAAAATTCGTAATTGCAATCTCCTTCTTCGGGAGTGTCGATAAGGAACCTGTCTTCATAATCGGATGCTATGTGACATAACATTTCTTTATCCTTGACTTTGGGATAAAGTCCTGTGACATCCGGCGTAGATGCAACCGCATGCAGTATCGGAAGATCGTCCGTTTCGTCATCCATTTTTTCAAGTGCTTCCTTCAGAATGACAGCGGATTTGGGATCGATGTAAAGATCGGAAACTCTCTTTCCGAAGGGACGGGGTGTAATGATGTCCTCATTACATTCGGCCATCTCATTTTCGCAGAGATAATCCACGACATTGTCGACCGCACTGTCGATACCGTAGAGCTGAGATTCGCTTCCGTAGAACGTATCTCTGATAAAATCAACGATTTCCTCGGAAGTGGAAACATCTCCTGCGGAGACAAGACCCAGAATGTGATTTCTTAATACCGTCTCGTTACCGAGTTTGGACATAATCATCTCGGTATCGCACATGATGTAATTGTTCATCAGATTCTTGCGGTCGGTTGCACTTTTGGCAATAAGTACTGCTTCTCCGTATGTGTCGTAACCCGGTCTTCCCGCACGTCCGCACATCTGTTTGATTTCCATTACAGGTATCGGAACGCTTCCCGCATTCGAATCGAAACGTTTTGTATCTCTTACGATAACACGTCTCGCCGGGAGGTTGATACCTGCGGCCAATGTGGGTGTCGCTACGATACATTTGATATTTCCGTTGCGGAAGTTCTCTTCGACGTAATGTCTCTGTCTTGAGGTCAACCCTGCATTGTGGAAAGCCATTCCGTCTTTGATGCATTCGGAAAGTTTCCTTCCCATTGAAGTCGAATCCGCATCGCCTTCGATGAAAGACATCTCTTCGTTTGAAATCTCTCTCTTTGCGAACGCTCTCATCTTCGGGGAATATTTCACGGCCAATGATTCCGTAGAACGTCTTGAATTGACGAACACAATACACTGTCCGCCTTCGCTTACGGTCTGAGCGATCATCGCCCATATTTCGTCCTTTCCGGGATCGAAATTTACGGTACGCCCGTCACCGAATACGATTTCTCCTTCGAAACACACTCCTTCGTAGAGAGGAATCGGACGCCAATCCATTCTTACCAAGTCGGCATCCAACCACATTGCAAGATCGTTTGCATTGGAAATTGTCGCGGATAAAGCGATAATCTGCACGTCTCTGTTTTTTCTCTTGATTTTGGTGAGAGCGACTTCCAGTGTAGGTCCTCTTCCCGGGTCGTGTATAAGGTGAATCTCATCTGCAATTACCAAACCCATCTCATCAATCAGACGGCTTCCGTGTCTGATGAGCGAATCCGCTTTTTCCGATGTAGCGACAATAAAATCCGCATTTTTGAGCAATCTGTCGTCGGAATCCAAATCTCCGATGCTCATCGCCGTCCTGAATCCCAGATGCGAGAAACGATCCATGTCTTCCTTTTTCTCGGATGCAAGAGCTTTGAGGGGAACAATATACAGCACTTTTCTCTTTTTTTCGAGTATGGTCTTAAGCGCCGCTGTGTAACCTATCAGCGATTTACCGCTTGCCGTAGGTACCGCTACAACAAGATTCCTGCCTTCCAGGGCAATCGGTATCGCTTTTTCCTGCGGAGGGTGGAGATTGACATATCCGCACTCTTTCAGTGCTTCTATCGCATCGTCGGGAAGGTCAATTTCATCGACTCTCATCGTCTGCCGACCGTCAGCGGATGAAATTGGTAGCCGTCCAGGGCTCTCTGTCGGGTATTGTCACATCGTTCTTCTTTCCGAGATCGATGCATTTGAGCAGCCATGCCATGTTTCTTCCCAATGTACGCATGGTCTGCATTCCCTCGAGATCCTGGAGAACTTCCTCCTTACTGTTACCGTGGACCTGGTTCCAGTACTGAGATGTGACAATAGGCATCTCGTTAATCGCGAAATATTTGTTGAGACGGTCGTATGCCGCACTGGCACCTCCCCTTCTGCATGAAACGACACATGCCGCGGGTTTACCTCTCATGAGTGAACCGTAAGCGTAGAAGAGTCTGTCCATGAATGCCTGGAGCTGTCCCGAAGGTCCTGCGTAATAGACAGGCGAACCGAATACGAAACCGTCGTAAAGATCCAATCTGGAACCGATGTCTGACACAGAGTCGTTGTCGATGATACAGCGTCCGTTTTTCTTGCATGATCTGCACGAGTTGCATCCTGCGATTGTTCTGTTGCCTATAGTAATGATCTCTGTCTCGATGCCCTCTTCTTTGAGTGTCTTGGCGACCTCTTCGAGTGCGGTGTAGGTGCATTCTTTTCTGGGGCTTCCGTTGATCAGCAGTACCTTCATAGAATGAGGATAATGCACCGTGCTTATAACGTCTTTCACGTACCCTTTTATATACTGCGGCGGGAGAATTGCGTTTTCCGAAGGTTGTTAAAATGCGGAACTGCGGGTTCCGTGAATGGGAACTATCGTCCTATCCCAGCATACGGTTTTCACGGATATTCAGACCTCCCGAAAACCAATCGGAAATCCCCCCATTAACTATATAAGGTATGAAATAATCGAGGTTTTGCAGATGTCCCTTCTGGACAGCTGTATTTTGACAGAATCCTTATTCTGGAAGGTAAATACATGTCTGAAGAACAAGTTCTCAAAACCGGAACAACCACAATCGGCATCAAATACAAAGACGGAGTCATCCTCGCTTCCGATCAGAGAGCGACTATGAGCAACATGATCGCCCACTCGGATGTCCAGAAAGTCCACAAGATCGCAGACAACCTCGGTATGACCATCGCAGGTGTTGTCGGAGATGCACAGCTCATGGTAAGATACATCCAGAGCGAAGTGGCCCTGTACTCCATGAGGAAAGGCGCACCGATGTCGGTAAATGCCGCAGCTACCCTTGTGGCGAACGTTATCCGTAACGGTTTCTACGTCGGACACATCATCGGCGGTTACGACAGAACCGGAGGTCACATCTTCAGCATCGACGGAGCGGGAGGATACATCGAAGACAATGTTATGTCTGTCGGTTCCGGATCGGTTTTCGCACTCGGTTCACTCGAGACGACATACAAGCCCGACCTTTCCGAGGATGAGGCAAGGGACGTTGTCATCAAAGCACTCCACGCCGCGATGAACAGGGATTCCGCTTCGGGAGACGGTATGCTTATCGCAGTCATCAACAAGGACGGATTCAGGTGGATCCCCAAGGATGACATCAAGGCGCGTGCCGTCGAACTCGGTATCAACTACCCCGTAAGATGAGTTGACTTCATCTTCAAACCTCTTTCTTTCAAACACATTTTCCCCGTTTGACAGGGGGTTTAATTCATATGAACACAGATAGATTGTTTGCCAACCTCAGAGAGGATATTAGGCGCATAGTTCCTTCCGAATTGGATATTACCTCCATCGAAGTGGAAGGCCCCACGATAGTCATCTATTCGAAAGATTTCGAGAAATTCTCGGAGAACACAAACATCACGAAGATGCTGGCTACCGAACTCAAGAAGAGGTTCGACATCCGTCCGGATCCGACCATGCTCGGAAACTCCGATGATGTGGAGAACATGATCAGAAGTAAATCTCCCGAAGAGGCGGAGATTACCGGTCTGTTCTTCGATTACGACACAGGTGTTGTCACTGTAGAAGCGAAAAACCCCGGAGTCATTGTCGGAAAGGGAGGTCAGCTTCTCAACGAAATGAAGAAGGAAACCGGTTGGAATGTCAAGGCGGAACGTTCTCCTCCTATTCTTTCTAAGACAATAAGCGATGTACGCGGTTATCTGAGATACAGCCGTGACGAAAGATCCGATATTATGCGCCGTATCGGAAGGCGTATCAACAGAGCGACAATCGACAGCGGCGAACAGTTTGTAAGAGTTACATCCCTCGGAGGATTCAGGCAGGTCGGAAGGTCCTGTTCTCTGCTGATGACCAAAGAAAGCAAAATTCTCATCGACTGCGGATTGGATCCGTCGTCTGACGCTACACCATATTTCAACGTGCCTGAGATGAAACCCATTACCGATATCGATGCGGTAGTTATCACTCACGCACACATGGACCACTGCGGATTGCTTCCCGTGCTGTACAAATACGGTTACGAAGGACCTGTTTACTGTACACCGCCGACAAGAGATCTTATGGCACTGCTTCAGTTGGATTCCATTAAACTCATGTTCGGCGAAGCGAAGAAGGCACCTTTCGATGCTTCGGATGTGAGAAACGAGATTCTTCACGTTATTCCTTTACAGTATGATAAGACAACGGATATCGCACCCGACGTAAGGCTTACGTTCTACAACGCGGGACACATCCTCGGTTCTTCGATTGCGCACTTCAATCTGTGCAACGGATTCCACAATGTCGCGTTCTCGGGAGATACGAAATACGAGAAATCCTGGCTGTTCAATCCCGCAAACACGAAATTCATCCGTTTGGAATCGCTCGTTATGGAGTCGACATACGGAGGACACAGCGACATACAGCCTACAAGAGCCAACGCATCTGCGGAGATGTGTGACATCCTTCAGAGAGCAACCGAAAACGGCGGCAAGGTTCTGATTCCTGTTTTCGCCGTGGGAAGGTCGCAGGAAGTTATGCTTGTCATCGAAGAGATGATGCGTACCGGAAAACTCCCCAAGATGCCCGTCTACCTCGACGGTATGATCTGGGAGGCTACCGCAATCCACACTGCATATCCCGAATATCTCAACAGTCAGCTCAAGACGAAGATTTTCCAGCAGAACGACAACCCGTTCCTTTCGCCGATCTTCAAACGTGTCGAAACATCCGATATGAGAGAAGAAATCTGTCACTCGCCCGATCCCTGTATCGTTCTCGCCACAAGCGGTATGATGACAGGCGGCCCTGTTATGGAATATTTCAAAGAATGGGCGGATGACCCCAACAATTGGCTGCTGTTCGTAGGTTATCAGAGTGAAAACTCAATCGGGCGTACGATTCAGAGAGGCAGAAAGGAAATTTCATTCGGCGGAAAGGGCGGTAAGACACTGAATCTGAAGATTCTGATGAATGTTATTACAATCGACGGATTCTCGGGACACTCCGACCGTAAACAGTTGATGACATACATTGCGAAATTGGATCCGAGACCTTCGAAGATTATCATCGGTCACGGTGAAGACCGCAAGTGTGTCGATCTTGCTTCGTCGATTTATCAGAAATACAAGATTGAGACGAAAGCACCGCAGAATCTTGAGACAATCCGTCTCAGATGATTCTGCGGATGCCCGTCCGGCATCTGTAAAGGGTTTACTGTATTCTCACGAATACATCACCAGTTCGTAGCTTTCAGTTCGAAGTACGATTTGGGGTGTTTGCACACGGGGCACACTTCGGGAGCTTCCTCTCCGACGTGAATGTGTCCGCAGTTCCTGCACTTCCAGATGGCAACCTTGTCCTTCTTGAAGACAAGTCCCTCTTCAATGTTTTTCAGAAGTGCCAGATATCTCTCTTCGTGGATTTTCTCGACACCTGCGACACCTTCGAATGCAGCCGCAATTTCATCGAATCCTTCCTCTCTTGCGGTCTTTGCGAACTCGGCGTACATTGTACTCCATTCGTATTTCTCTCCGTTTGCCGCATCTTTGAGATTTTCCGCGGTTTTAGGTACACAGCCGTCGTGAAGGGCTTTGAACCACATCTTTGCGTGTTCTTTCTCGTTGTCCGCCGTTTCGGTGAAAATGGCAGCGATCTGTTCGTAACCTTCCTTCTTTGCCTGTGAGGCATAGTAGGTGTACTTGTTCCTTGCTTCGCTCTCACCGGCGAAGGCTGTGAGCAGGTTCTGTTCTGTCTTCGTTCCTTTGATATTCGGCATATTGACATCTCCTTGTGTTGCTATTCGATGTTTATCTAAAAAATTCTTCCCATTTACTGAGAAGTCAATCGGTAAAATGTGTTTTCGGGAGGTTTCCCTCCCGGTTATATTCAGCTGAAATACCTCTCAAGGAGTCCCTTGAAGGCTTTTCCGTGCCTTGCTTCGTCCCTCGCCATTTCGTGGACGGAGTCGTGGATTGCGTCGAGACCGAGTTCTTTTGCTTTCTTCGCAAGTTCGGTCTTTCCCATGGTGGCACCGAATTCGGCATCGACCCTCATTTCAAGGTTCTTCTTTGTGCTGTCGGTGACAACCTCACCGAGCATTTCCGCGAATCTCGATGCGTGGTCGGCTTCTTCGAAAGCTGCCTGTCTCCAGTACATTCCGATTTCGGGATATCCTTCGCGGAACGCGACTCTCGACATTGCGAGATACATTCCGACTTCGGTACATTCTCCCTGGAAGTTTGCTCTGAGTCCGTCGATGATCTCCTGAGGAACACCCTCGGTGATGCCTACCTTGTGTTCGGAGGCCCAGACCCATTCCTGATCTTTTACTTCTTCGAATTTGTCTCCGGACGCACCGCAGACGGGACATTTCGCAGGGCAGACTTCGCTCTTTACAATCTCGCCGCAGACTTTGCATCTCCATGTTTTCATCAATATCACCTTCGTTTTTCAACGATTTAAAGTGATTATCCGTATGGTGATATAAACAGTTAACGATGTTAACAGGGATTATCGGCGATTTATTTCTTCCGAAGGAACGAAAAGAATCCTTTCTTCTCGACATCGTTCGGGAATTTCTTCTTCAGAAGTTTGTTCAGAGCCTCTCTTGCTTTCGTATTGTCGGGGTCGAGTTCGAGGGCTTTTTCCAAATGTTCCCTTGCAAGTCTGTACTTCTTGAGATCGTTTACGAGAAGAATCGCATAGTTAAGGTGGAATTCCGCTCTGTTCGGATCAAGCTCGATAGCTTTGAGGTAATATTCCTCGGATTTATTGTTATCAAGAAGCTGAAGTCTGCAGAATATGGCGTAGCTGTTCAGAAGATCGGGATCTTCGGGATGTTTCTCCAGAAGATAGCGGAACTGATCGTGAGCCTGTTTCACGGTTTTCTTATCATTCTTGTATATCGTGAGCAACGCTCTCCTTGCATCCTCGTTGTCGGGATCCAAGTCGAGAATGATTCCGAGCTGCATAATCGCATAATTGAGCATTTGGGCGTTGAATGCAATGTTCGCAAGGAGCATCCTTACTTCGATATTGTGGGGATCGCTCTCAAGGTATGCCTCAAGTGTCTTGATGGCACCGTCGCTGTTGTTACTTGAAGCCTGGTTCCTTGCCTTTTTCATTGCCTCTTCAGGTCCGCCGTACATAATGTACGGAAATGAAAAAACGTATTATAATTTGACGTCACTATATTTTCACGGAGATTGATAGCAATGGTTGAGAAAGCCACTGAAGAGAAGAAGACCCAGACAGAGGGAAAATCCGAATCCGCAGCATCCGAGAGGAAGAAGAGGCAGTTCGTTTCCCCGCATCCCGACGGAGGATGGCAGGTAAAGATCGAAGGCGGAAAGAAAGCCACCAAGAGATTCACCACCAAAGCCGAGGCGGAGGCATACGCCAAAGAACTCGCCAAGAACCAGGGTACAACCGTCATGCGTCAGAAGAAGGACGGAAAGCTTCAGAAGAACCGCTACTGACTCCCGAGTCACGCGTGTGACTTTAAGGACAAACTTATATTCTTTCGCGTATAAGGTGCTCCATACACATACGCATGGAGGACGAGAATGGGCGAAGAGAAACAAACGGAATGTAAGGTCCCTATCGAGACATGGATCGAGGGACAGACATTCCGTACAACGGACGATATTGCCATTCCTGAAGTCAAGGCCGATCAGGTCATTGGACAGGAAGAGGCTGTCGAAATCGTCAAGAAGGCCGCATCCCAGAAGAGGCATGTGATGCTCATAGGCGAACCCGGTACGGGTAAGTCGATGCTTGCGAACGCAATGACGGAATACCTCCCCAAAGGAGAGCTTCAGGATGTCATCGCATATCACAACCCCGAAGATTTCAACGAACCGAGGATACGTGTTCTTCCTGCCGGAAGAGGCAAGCCGATTGTCAACGAACAGAAGGCACAGGCTGCCGCACAGAGAAATCAGAAAAACAACACTGCGCTCTATCTCATCATCGCAATCTTCGGATTTGCGTTGCTCTACATGTTCATGACAGGGGATTCTTCGATCCTCTGGATTGCACTGATAGGTTCATTCCTTGTTTACATGGTGTTCAGGACACCCGGTCAGAGACAGGAAGTAGCCATAGTACCCAAGTTACTGGTAGGTCATGAGGCAAACGATATGCCTCCGTTTATCGACGCAACGGGTGCGCACGCAGGTGCACTTCTCGGAGATGTCAGACACGATCCGTTCCAGTCGGGAGGATTGGAGACACCTTCCCACGACAGGCTTGAAGCAGGTGCAATTCACAAGGCCAACAAAGGTGTGCTTTTCATCGATGAGATCAACATGCTCAGGATGGAATCGCAGCAGGCGCTTCTTACCGCCATGCAGGAGAAGAAGGCATGCATTACAGGTCAGTCGGAGAGGTCATCGGGTGCTCTTGTCAAGAGTGAACCCGTTCCCACAGATTTCGTTCTCGTCTGTGCGGGTAACCTCGATGCTCTTCAGGGAATGCACCCGGCACTCAGGTCGAGGATCAGAGGATACGGTTACGAAGTCTACATGAAGACCACAATGATCGACAGTGAGGAGAACCGTACCAACGTCTGCAGATTCGTCGCACAGGAAGTCAAAAAGGACGGAAAGATTCCTCCGTTTGACAAATACGCTGTGGGAGAAGTCATCAGAGAGGCTCAGCGCCGTTCCGGAAGGAAAGGAGAGCTTACACTCAGGTTCAGGGAACTCGGAGGACTTGTCCGTGTTTCCGGAGATATCGCCGTACAGAGAGGCAGTAAGGTTGTCGGAATCGAAGATGTCCTTACCGCAAGAAGAACTGCGAGAAGCCTTGAGAAGCAGATGGCCGACCGTGTCGTAGAAGCACACAAGAAATACGACATGTTCAGAACCACGGGTGAGGAAGTCGGTATGATCAACGGTCTTGCCGCACTCAACGCAAGTTCCAACATGGCTGAGTATGCAGGTATCGTGCTTCCGATTGTCGCCGAAGTTGCACCTTCGCAGACAAAGAAGGGCGGACACATCGTCGCAACAGGTAAACTCGGAGATATCGCAAAGGAAGCAGTCGATAATATCTCCGCAGTCATCAAGAAGTACGCCATTGCAGACATATCCGATATGGATATCCACCTTCAGTTCATCGGTACATATGACGGAGTGGAGGGAGACAGTGCTTCCATCACGATTACGACTGCGATTATTTCCGCACTGGAGAACATACCGATTCACCAGAACATCGCAATGACCGGAAGTCTCAATGTCAGGGGAATGGTCCTGCCTATCGGCGGCGCCACCGCAAAACTCGAGGCTGCCGGAGATGCGGGAATCACCAAAGTGCTCATTCCTAAAGAGAATGCAAACGATGTGATGATTGAAACAAGGTACTACAAGAACATGGAAATCGTTCTCGTGGAAACCTTCCGTGATGTCATCGAGCACGCATTCGTCGACTGTGCCAGGAAACAGGAGTACATGGACAAACTCCTGCCTCTGCAGAAAGACGGTGTTTCCACTGCGGTAAGGCTTGAGCCTCCCGTGGTAGCGGAATACACCAAACCCGTCGAGGATGTTCCCGCAGAAGCGGAAACAGTCGAGACTGTTGCCGAAGAACCTGCACCCGTGACTACCGTGGATGTAAGGAACGACAGCAACCCCGCACCTCAGTAAAACTATAACGATTCCCGGGCGTTTATGCCCGGGGATCGGTTTGTTTTTTTAGATACACAATCGGATTACTTACACAGAGTATAAATCCTTGATCTGGCTCAAATAAAATATCGGCGACACATCGGACGGAATTGTCCGTCCGACATATCATCCGTAACAGAAATATCAAAAAAATAAGACAGGCGTAAGACTCATTCTTCGGTCTTAGGCACCCATCTGCTCCTGAAACAGTACGGCAGTTTTTCCGTCTCGTCGTACCTGTGGAAGTTCACGCATTCGCAGCATTTACCTTTCCTTTTGCAGGTCTTCGACGGGCAGTTGCACAATGAGGAATACAGATTGATTTCACATACCATTCTATCACCTTCAGCAGCAGCGTTTTTTGATTATATTTATGCCGTCGTCTTTCTTCTTTCCGGAGAAGAATCTTTTCAGATTTTCAGGCATAACGTATTCTTTGTCATAAACAGCGGGTTCCGATGAGGAGTATTTCATTATTTTTTCGATAATCATACTCTCAGGAACAACTTCGCTTTTCTCGCCTTCGTATTCGAAGACACGGCAGTCGACGTCCGTGTTGCAGATATCGCTGCAGCAATCGCAGTCGCTTTCCGTAACGGTGTCGCAGATGTCGTATCCGTTGACACGGATTGTGGGCGAACTGATGAAGCGGTGTTCTTTTGCAACCTCTTCATCGGTAATCTCAATCCTTCTCAGATCCACTTTGTATCCTGCAAGTGCCAGAGTGGGTATGATCTTGTAGAGTGTCCTTTCGAGCACGTACATATTGTCCACGCATCTCGTGCATGTTTTCAGATCGAGATACATGTATTCAACGACAATTTTCTTGTCTGTCTTTATCGTCTTACTTTTTCCGCAGCAACAGTTATCGGACATCCGACCACCTTTTCCGTTAAAGGTTTGGGTGTGTGCCGGGGTTTTCCCCGGCACACAGAGGAACTCAGGCTGAAACGAGGTCCCAGTTCGCATCACGTTCCCAGTTGGCACCGTAGTGAACTTCTTTCATAAGTTTCTTGACCATGTCAACGTCGTAGATGGTCGAGAAGCTTCCCTTCAGACCGGAAATCTTTGCGATGTTGTTGAAGACTTCGTCGACATTGTTGATCCAGCAGATATCCCACTGAACCTGGCCGTAGTATGTAAGTTCATCCTGGATTGTCTTCTCTGTTGCCTCACCGTTGATACGCTCTGCGCAGACCTCTGCAACCATCTTGGCTGTACTCGGGTCTCTCATGAGTGCACCGGCTTTGTCGATTGCCCTGAGGAGTTTTACGACTACGTCGAATTTGTTCTCAAGGATCTCATCGGTTGCAAGGATTGTAGCGAATCCGGAATCCACAAGACTCGGTGTGGACATAATCTTCCAGTTTGTTGTACCTGCATCTGCGTTTGCCGTATCGGCTGCCTTTGCCATTGCGGAGTTGGAACCGATACCGAGCAGGGACTGACCTGTTGTCGTTGCCGCTGCGGCTGCTGCGTAATCTGCGCATCCGATGTAGACACTCTCATCGTTTGTGTTCATCAGTTTGTTGTACTGGGTCTCGTTGATCTGTCCTGCTTTGTATGTGACACCGTAGACGGTTCCTCCGCTGTAGAGCAGTTCGACGTATCCGAGCCATGCCGTCCTGTATGAGGATGCAAGGTGAAGTGCAATCTTTCCCTTTACCGCACCTGTTTCATCGACAACCTGCGAAGCGAAATCAATCACAGTGGAGTCGGATCCGTCTGCAAGTTTGATCATCTTGGTTGTGTCGATCTTTGTCTCATTGTAGAGAAGGTGCATACTCGAGATTCCCGGAAGCCTGCTGTTTCCGATGTACTTTCCTTTGATGTTACCGTCGTTGATAACGTTGAAGACAGGTTCGGGTGATGTGAATGTCACATCGACTGTTCCCGCAATGAAAGCCGTTACACAGGGTCCGCTTGATTTTGTGATTGTAGCGTCGACTGTGATGCCTTCCGCTTCGAAGAGTCCCGCATAGTATGCGTAAATCATAGGCTGCATTCCGCTCGAGTTGGCGAATGCGATACGGATATCTGCGGCTTTTTCGCCGCCTCCGTTGTTGTTGTTTGCTGCTACGACTGCGACGACACCGCCGATGACCAGGATGGCTACGACAGCTATCGCTGCAATCTTCATTGTTTTCTCTTCCATAATATTCACTCCTTTTGTTCCGGACCGGTTGTACTGTCCAGACTTCTGAGTACCTCTTTTTTAATCCTGATTATTTCATCCGACATCAGATCCGATTTGTCTATGCCGGTCATGTCCCATTCATTCACGACTGTGCCGGGTGACGACGAAAGCATAATGATCCTCGTACTGAGGAGAAGCGCTTCGTCGATGTCGTGAGTGATGAACATTATCGTTTTCTTCTCCTTCTCCCAGATTCTGAGAAGTTCTCTGTCGAGATGCATCCTCGTGTGTCTGTCGAGACTTGAGAAAGGTTCGTCCATGAGCAGTGTGTCGGAACCCATTGCGAGAGTTCTTGCAATGGCGACTCTCTGCTTCATTCCTCCCGAAAGCATATTCGGAAGTTTGTCGCGGTGTTCGGACAATCCCACCATGTCGATGTAGTGGTCTGCGATTTCTTTCCTCTGTTTCGCAGTGGTTCCCTTCTGAGGAATAAGAAATTCAACATTCTTCTGAACGTTCGACCAGGGAAGAAGACTGAATTCCTGGAACATCACACCTCTGTCCAATCCGGGACCTGTGATGCGCTTTCCGTTGTGTTTCACGGTTCCCATCAAAGGACCTTCGAAACCTGCGACCATGTTAAGGACAGTGGTCTTACCGCATCCGGAAGGACCGAGAATGGAGACAAATTCGTTCTTTTCGATACTGAAATTAACATCTTTCAGAACGACTCTTGCTTCCGTGTTCTTTTGGTTCTTGTATGTCTTCCATACATGTTCCAACTCGATTACTGACAACAGGAATCATCCCCCATTCCGGATTTCCTGCGGACGTATTTTTCAACGTTAGCCAGGATAATACGGTCGATAAT
>CAVFUJ010000014.1:0-20227 GCA_963625795.1 Anaerovoracaceae bacterium | reverse complement strand
AACGGGACCTATAACGGCATCTTTTACGGACTCGGAGAACTTCGCGTTGTATCCTGTGGTATCCACAATTGAAACATCCACGCCGTTATCGGATTTTACCGAAACGTAGACGTTCTTACCTTTCTTCACTTTGAGAGGATATGTAAGAATATTCCTGTATAAGCCGTCCGCATTGATATCGAACTCACCTATGGTGACTGACTGTCTCTCGATGAGTACCGATTTCTTCTCGAATAGCATCGTCACTCGATTACAGAAAGAAGATATTATTCTTCCGTTACGATTTCATCCAAATCCGTGGAATAATGCCACATCTTCGGATAATGACCGCGTTCCATCAGCACTCTGTCGATGTCAACCGCCTTTCCTTTGTCTGTGGCCATAATCTTCTGGGAAGACATCATCATCCTGCCGATTGCAATCAGTTCCCCTCTCGCCGTCATCAATGCAACAAGAGCGTTCTTTCTGATATCGTCGTCAAGCATGTGAATACCCGAGATGTTCAGATCGGCACCGTGGCAGATTGCGTCAACTGCGGTTGCTTTCACGATAATCTTCGGCAAAGGTTCTACGAGAACTTCCATCGGCATGACTATGCTGCGTAACCATGCTTCTCTGCCGTTCTGCTGCCAGAATACGTACGCATCCGCCAAATCATGCAGTGTAGCGGCATTCTTCTCATCCATTACACCTGAGGAAGGACGTCTCAGTTCCAGCATATTGCCGCCGCATCCGAGCGCTTCTCCGATATCCGTACAGAGTGTCCTCACATACGTTCCGGCATCGCACTGAATCCTGAACAGAATTTTACGTCCTTCAATCTCAAGAATATCGATATCGGAAACATTCCTTATCCTGAGCTGACGCTTGACCGAAGATCTCACTGGAGGCAACTGATAGATTTTTCCTACGAAGTTACCGATGACTTTGCGAACCTTCTTCTCGGAAACATCGCCGTGCAGTGTCATCAGGCAGATGTACTCTTTCTTCGAAGAGAGAACGATATCCGTAAGTCTTACGGCCTTACCCAAACAGATAGGCAGAATACCGCTGACGTACGGATCCAAAGTACCTCCGTGTCCGACTTTCTTCACATGCAACGCATCACGCGCCCAAGCGGCGACCTGATGCGAAGTGGGTCCGCGGGGTTTGTCCAAAGCAACAACACCGGCATCCAACAGTTCGCCCATTGTCCTGTCGGACGGTTTCTTACCCCATCTGTCCTTGACGGCTTTAGGGTCCCTGACGAGCAAAGTTCATCCCTCGATTGCCTTCAGGATAGTGTTCAGAACGCCGTCCGGATCAAGATTGTCCGTGTTGATGATAAGATCGTAGACACTCATATCGTTGATATCGATGCCGTAATACATCATATAACGTTTGGCTTCGGATGCCTGACGTTCCAATGTATCCGAAACGGCTTTTTCGAGAGTGTCTCCCTCACGGATACCGATTCTTTCCATACGGACTTCCGGACTTGCTTCAATATAAATTTTGAATGCGGGAATTCCGTTCCTGCTTAACATGTAAGCGGACAAACGGGATTCGAGAATGATATCCTCATTCTCTCTGGCGGTTTCAAGGATCCTTTCGTCGATGTTCTTATCGATGGACGGATCCTCTTCCGCCATTTTGCCCAATTCGACAAGAGAAATGTTCTTTTCGGCAGCAATCTCTCTGAAAATCTTTCCGAAGACAACCGCCTTCAGTCCGAGTGTCTCGGAGAGCCTGTTACAGGCAGTGGTCTTCCCGGAACCGGGAGGACCACTGATTGTTATCCTCATGCGACCTCTTCCGCACTTTCCTCGGCTTCGATCTCGGCGAGGCGTCTCCTGAACTGGTAAGTCCTTACGAGCCTCATCACGATCTGTCCGATGGGGATACTGATTAACGAATAAATCAGAATCCACGCGGGAAGTACGTATACGGCGTTAAGATCGACACCGGCACCTGCAGATATCATCGACCACGGAACGCTGATTAAGCTCATTCCGTTCATCGTGACACTTACGAAGTACCTCACCCACAGGAACATCGGGATGACGATGATCATGGTTACGGGCATGGTTTTCATCATTTTGTTGCTCGATTCCATGGTCTTCGCCATCACCATAGGCTGCATTTCCATCAGCTTTTTGAGTTTGTAGGTGTTGTTGTCCAGCCTGGCCTGACGCAGTTCTTTGTTGAACGCGGTACTGTATGCCTGCGACTTCTGCTGACTGATGGTGTCCATCATCAGAGTCCTGATGATCGTGGAGATCACGATCATGACCGTACCTGCGAGCATAAGAGTCACCACAGGCCACTCTCCGTTGAAGTCGAGGAACTGGAACACATAGTTCAGCAATTTACCGATTACGTGTTCGCTTCCGTCTATCCAATAGAGTACCATGATCATCATCATCATGATGAGCATGGTCCACATGCCCTTCATATCGGGCATGGGCATGTTCTCGGGTGACTGCTGACCGCCAGGCGCCGCCATCTTACTCTCCTCCGAAGAATCCCCTCAGTACGGGGTTCATCTCCATCATCTGTTCCTTACCCATCGCTTCGTAGAAGTGGATCAGGATACCGACTGTAAGCAGAACTCCTGTTCCGCTTGCGTTACCGGTTGTACCCACAAGGTCTGCGAATGCCGCCAGGGCACCGACGATGGCACCCGACATAACTGTCACGGCGGGGATGTACCTCTCGAGCACCCTTTCGAGCACACGGGGATCGCGACGGAATCCGGGAATCTGCATTCCGCTCTTCTGAATCTGAGCTGCGACCGACTTCGGACCGAGGTTGGTCGTTTCCACCCAGAACTTAGCGAACAGCACAGAACCGAGAATCATGATGGACACATAGATCACTACGCGCATCAGGTTCATCAGCGGGCTGTGCAGGTTGCCGCTCGTACCGGGTGACAGAATAGGTACTAACCAATCCGTAATACCCGAAGGTGCGGACAGATACCATGCCAATCCGCCTGCCGCCTGTGTGCTTGACGCCTCGAAATAACCGATGTATGAGTTATGACCCAGCAGGGGTATTCCGCTCAGCAGGTCGTTGCTGTAGAACAGCAGTGCGAACATGCTGATGTTAGCCAACAGTGCGGACATAAGGATGACCGGAATGTTACTTGCGTAGATGAGCTTGATCGGATATCTGCCTCTGGCACCGCGGGCGTTACCGTGTGACAGCGGCAGTTCGATACGGGTCGACTCCAGATAGGCGACAACCAGGAAGATCACCAACGTACCCAGCAATGCAATCACAGGGTTGGGCTGCGATAGGAACATGATTTCATATCCCTGACTGCTCAGCTCTGCGGGTGTGCATGTTGCGATAATGTAGATGACCTTCGGAATCGTACCTGCCGGAGGATTGCTCAGGCTGTATGCCGTACCGGATGTAATGGGATTCCAGTTCAGGGTTCCTGTGAACAGGGCCTGAGCCACTCCCGCGGCGATGAACAGTGAGATACCGCTTCCGATACCCCATTTGGAAATCACCTCATCCATCAGGAACAGTACATACGATCCCAATGCAATCTGAAGGACAATCAATGCCCTTGCACCGCCGGCACCGACGGCGCCCTCGAAGGCCGCCGACGGCACCAGGTATCCGAATACCTGAGGAACGGATTCAAAGAGGATCATGACTATGACCAGCAGCTTGAGTACCGACTGGTAGCAGCCTTTGTCCTCTTTGTTTGTGAGGTCGAGTTTGATGATCTTGGCACCGACGAACAATTGCATAATGATCGAAGCCGTCACGATCGGTCCGATACCGAGTTGCATCAATGTACCCGACGCACCAGCCATGATTGTCCTGTACTGGGCAAACAGGTCTAGCGCCTTGGTCTGATCCAGACCGTAGACGCTGACGTTTGCCATGAAGAAGTACACGACGAGTACGACAAGCACCCACAGCATCTTCGTCCTGAAGTGCACATGCCCTTCGGGACGCTTCACTGCAGGCAGCCTGTCGGAAATGGGCTTGACCTTATACAGTAAGCTTTTCGTCTCTTCTGCCATATCTCAATCTCCTCATTCTTCCGATTCTTCTTCGTCGAAACCGACGACGGATCCGCCGGCCGCTTTGATCTTCTCGACTGCGGCCTCGGATGCCTCGGCGACGGTGACATTTGCCTTGACGGCAATGTTACCGTTTCCGAGGAGCTTGTCTATTCCGGCCTCTGTGAGGTTGACGTCATAGACATCGCCGTTCTTTGTTGCAAATCCGAGTGCCACGAAGCGCTCGATCTGCTCGTTAAGTTCTTTGACATTAAGGGTGCTGTTTGCGGAAACAGTGCACTGTGGCCTCTTGAATCCGTGGTGTCCGAAGTACTCCGAGTGGTTTGCCTTGTCGTTCTTCAGCATCTGGATCTTCTTGGTCTTGGAGTAACCGGCCATACCGTGTCCTCCGATGATACCTGCTCCCCTTCCGGACTTCTTACCGCGTCCGTGTGTCCTTGAACCCCTGAATTTCTTTGTTCTGCTAGGCATGTTTACACCTCAGAGCATCCTGGCGATGAGATCGTTGATCGCTTCGCCCCTGTAACCGAGTGCACCGCCGTTCTTCCATGAGCGCTTGTTGCCCTCATATCCCTTGATAGGGGGGTGGAGACGGAACACGGGTTTGATTCCGTTGTTCTTGACATTCGCTTTGAACTCATCTGCGAGGATGGCTTTTGCCATCTCTTCGGGTGTCTTCACGAACTCGTTGTCGCCGAGCGTCTCATCGTTGATGGGCTCGTCTCCCTCGAGTCTTCCGCGGACCTTGATCATGTTAATCAGGGTCTCTTCGTTGATTTCTCCCCAGGTGATGTAGTCCTTTGCCTTCTGGAGCATACCCTTCATTGCATCGTTCTCGGGGATAACCACGCAGTGGTTTACCCTTGTGAGTCCGAGGAGGGTCATGGTGTGGTCGATGTCGTAGTTGACATCGGGCTGTCCGCGTACACGAATAACTGCATATGCCATTTTCATTCCTCCATGGAGTCGACGTCGGTTTCCTGAATGGTGAGACCGACAGGTCCTGACACGATGTTCTGCTTCTGTGCCTGTTCGTCTGTGACCCTCATGGACGATGTCATCCTGAGTGCTTCGAATGTCGCGAGTGCATAGTTGACCTTCGTCTTGGTGTTACCCCTGGCGAATCCCCATGCATCTTTGACACCTGCGAGTGTGAGCAGGCTCTTTGCGACATCACCGACTGCGAGTGTGATTCCGCGCGGTGCGGGCTTGAATGTCACTTCGACTGAACCGCATGTTCCGTGTACCTCGAAAGGCAGCGAGTGAGGCTGCTGACAGCCGCATTCCCAGGAACCGCATCCTCTCTTGATCTCAATGATGTTGAGTTTTGCGTTGTCGATAGCTTTCCTGATCGCGGGACCGACCTCTTTTCCTTTTGCCCTTCCGATTCCGATGAAACCGTCGCCGTTTCCGACGATACAGGTGACAGCGAACCTGACCCTCCTTCCGGAGTCGGTCATCCTCTGTACCATGTTCAGATCGATAACCTCATCCTGAAGCTCAGGAAGAAGGATATCCACGATCTGGGGTTCGCGGAGCGGGAGTTTTGTGGCAAGAGCGTCGCTCATTGTGGTGATCTCTCCGTTGAGGACCATCTGTCCGAGTCTTGTCTTAGGGACCCAGTCTGCCATTTTACTCAGCCTCCATCTTTTCTTTTACTGCAGCTACGAGTGCTGCGATGCTCTCATCGATGTGCGCACCGTTCAGCCTGTCCTCCTCGGGGAGAACGTCTTCGCCGTGGGGTACTTCGAGACCGGCATCGCACATTCCCGCGACTGTTGCGAAGAGAACTCCGCCGTGCTTGGGTTTCTGCATACCGATATCGAGGACTGCGTACTCGATTCCTTCTTTAACTGCTCTCTTACCGACAAGGTATCCCGTGAGGTATGCCGCAGGTATGTTGGAACAGGATTTGTCCCAGCCGTACTTTGCGAGCTCTTTGGATGTTGCTGAAACAACGACCTTGTCTCCTTCCATTCCGAATTCCTCGAACTGGATGTTCACGTTCTTGTTGGATCTCCTGACGACTGCCCTGAGCTCTTCTCCTCTGAGGAGTTTGCGGCGGGTGTAGTAGTTGGTGCGACCCTCTCTTCTTCTGCGGAACGCGACGTTGTATCTTGGTCCTGTTGCCATCAGTTCTCCTCCTCCTTCAAGTGTCCAGCGTTGGTCATGTGCATTCTAAGGTTCCTGCGGTTCTTGTAGACGCCTCCCTTAGCCCTCCTGTAGTACAGTCTGTATACAGAAGGCGTGATCTTTCCGTCCGCACGGAGCTGTTTGAGCTCGTCACGGATGGGCCTGATTGTGGAGATCCATCTCCTCTTGTCAGGCACACGTGCGTTGTCGGTACCTTTCCTGCTTCCGGGTCCTTTCCTCTTGCCTTTGGCTTTCTGGCCTTTGACATATCTGATCCTTCCGTAGGATGTTCCTGCCTTTGCTTTCGCTTTGATGGTTCCGGATGCGACGGCTGTACGGATATCCGCACGGGTAATGCACTCGGCGACTTCCTCGATTTTGTCGGGGTCGATCCATACTCTGTTCTCACCGCATTTGAGAATCTCCGCTGCCATTCTTTTCTGGTTCTTGAGATCCATGTTCACACCATCCTGTTGAGGACCCTGATTCCGAGTTCATCCGCTTTTGCCTGGATGTCGATCCTCTTCTTTGTTCCGACTGTTCCGCCGATGCGGACTGCCTGTACGCTTGCGTCGATGCCCTCGAGTCCGTCTACGTTGTAGACGATGACCTCTTCGAATCCCGACGGGTGAAGTCCCCTGACCGATGCCGGTCCGCGGTATCCGATGTCGACCATGTGTGTGCGTCTCTTGAGGTGTCTTCTCATCTTTGAGTGGATACCCCTGGGCTTTCTCCAGCCGTCTCCGAGCTTGGAGTATCTGAACCATTCCTGTCTGTGGAATGCGGGCCTGCGGCCGCTGATGAGCGCCCTCTTGGCGAGACCGTCTGCCGTTTCTTCCGAAATCTTGGCTTTGATGGAGGGGACGTATGCCTTGGGTCCATCCACGACTTCGACCTTCTCCTCGGTCTTCTTCGCCTCTTTCTTGGCTTCCTTCTTGGCCTCTTTCTTAGGCTCCTCTGCATCTCCCTCGACGAGTGCTTTCCACTTCATCGCGGTCTTGGGACCTACTCCGGAGAGAGACTTGATGATTTCTTTCATCCTGCTCTCATCGTTCAGAGCTGCGGAGAATTCCTCTACGGTCTTGATTCCGATGGACTCGAGTTCGGCGATGTTCTCGTCTTTGAGTCCGGGGAAGTCCTTGAAACTCTTAACGCTCATTCTCTCACCTTGTGGGATTTCTTGATGACATAGATTCCGTCCTGGAAGACCCTCTTATCGAATCCTCCTCTGGATGTTGCCCTCTCGATGTTGGCGGAGGTCTGTCCGACCGCCTCTATGTCGATTCCTTCTACTGTGACGTCTGCTCCGCTGACCTTCACCTTGCATCCGCCGACGATGTTGGCGAAACGGGGTGCGTGGCCTCCCATGTAGTTGTCGATCTCGACTCTGTCTCCCTTAACAGCTACCTTCATCGGGAAGTGCGAGAACACAATCTTGAGCTCATAGAGGTAACCCTCTGTGACTCCCCTGACCATGTTCCTCACGTGTGCGTGGAATGTTCCGACCATGGCTTTTTCCCTGATGGTCGGGAATTCACACGAAACGTGAACGTTGCTTCCGTCGATGGCAACAGATACGCTGGGATGCGCGAAGTTTCTGCTCAATTCGCCCTTAGGTCCTTTGACCTTCAGGACATTACCGTCCATTGTGACGGTAACCCCATCCGGGATGGCGATGGTGCTTACGATTTTCCCTGCTATTGTCATCTATATACCTCAATATACGAACGCTAACAATTTTCCTCCAACGCCGAGTTCTTTGGCGCTGGACTGAGTGATCACTCCTGCCGTGGTAGTCAGGATAAGGACTCCGAAGTCCTGTGCGGGAAGGTACCTGGCCTCGAATTTCTCGAGGTCTGCTGCCTTGACCGAATACCTGGGCTTGATAACACCGCAGTTGTTGATCGCTCCTTTCATCATGACACGGAATTTTCCGGCCTTGCCGTCTTCGATGTACTCGAACTGGTTGATGTAACCGTTGTCCTGCATAACCTTCAGTACACGACCGATAAGTTTCGAGGACGGTTCGATGATGCACTCGCTCTGACCGTTCTCCGCGGCATTCTTCATAACTGACATTGCGTCATTCAATGGATCGTTCTGCATCTTCTCACCTCACGAATATTTCTTGAATCCCAGCTCAGGGGCCATCTCTCTGAAGCACTGACGGCAGAGGTGCATTCCGTACCTCCTTATGATACCTCTTCTGCGTCCGCAGCGTGTGCATCCTACGGACCTTCCGAACTGTTTCTTTGGCTTCATTCAATCACCTTGACACTGAAGTTGTCTTTCATGTACTGTATCGCTTCGTCACGCTGGACACGGTGTGTCTTGGGGATCCTCCTCTTGAGGAGCATCCTCTGCGTGATCCTGTTTCCGGTCCTCCTGAGGACGACGTTGACATCCATTCCGAAGATACCGATTTCGGGGTCGTATTTCATTCCCTCAAAGTCGGTGTAATCGGTGATACCGAACGACATGTTGCCCTCTTTGTCGAAGGAGTATTCGGGAACACGCATCTCACGGATGACGAGTGCCTTCCTGATAAAGTCGGCTGCTTTGTCTCCCCTGAGGGTGACTTTGCATCCGAGAGGCATGCCGACACGGATTCCGAGATCCCTGTTGACTGTCTTGGAGACTGTCTGGATAGGCTTCTGGCCTGTGACCATCTCAAGGACTTTGCATGCTTTGGTGAGCCTCTCGCCGGCTTCGCCGACACCGATGTTGACGGTGACCTTCTCGACGTGAACATCCCTGGGGCTGCTCATTCGGATGCCTCCGGCAGTTTGATGGCGGGTGCGCCGTTTCCGATGACGAAAACGTTCTTCTTGACAGTCTCTGTTCCGTCTGCGAACTTCACGATGTTTGCGGATGCATCTTTCGTGACGATGTATTCGGAGACGGTGTTTGTCAGACCTGCGTGCTGTCCGCTTGTGATGAGTGCAAAGGCATCCTTACCGAGTGTGTATGCCTCGAGGATTTCCTGTGTGGGCACTGCGATCTTAAGGACATCACCTGTCTTGTAATCGTTCTTGTCAAGAATGACGTTCCTTCCGTCGCTGAGGTTGAGCTGGATTTTTCCGCCTGCGACCTTGGTCTTACCCTCGATCCTGCAGAGTTTCCATGCCGCCTCATCCTTGGAAACAGGGACGATTGCGAGTTTTCCTTTGTCTGAAAGGACGACGCGGAAGTAGAGATCCATCTTGGGGATCGCAACCGCATCCATGAGTCCGACAGGTGCCTTTACGCTCCTTACGGGCTTTCCGTCGACGAGGAGGTCACGGTTGGCGACGATCCTCTTTGCTTCCCTTGCGGTGTCACAGATCTTGATCATGTCCCTGAGCAGGAATACTGCGGGGATACTGTTCTCGACCGAGTGTGAACCGGGGCGCTGTTTTGCTGTCCAGATGCTGACCTTCCTCTTGATGGGCCAGGACCTGGGTGCATTCAATCTCTTCAAGTGGTCGCTCATTGTTTAGCCCCCTTTCCTCTCTTGAGTGCATCCTTTCTCCATGCATCGTCAAGGTTGAGCTTGGTGATGACGACATTGGATGCGTGTACGGGACGTGCGACTGCGGTGTTGTCAGCCTGGTTGATGGTGACTCCCTCGATCGTGATACGTCCTTCGTCAGTCATGACTCCGATGACTTTTCCCTCTGTTCCGCGGATGCCTTCGCCGCCGCGGAGCACGAGAACGGTGTCACCGACACAGACACGTGCGGAGCGTTTTCCGTACTCCTTCTGGAGGTCTGCGCTCAGGTGCGAGGAGAGCATTTTTCTCTTGACGTGGGTCGGTGCGTTTGCGCGCATCTTCCTCTGGTTCCTTGCTTTGCTGCTTACCATTTCCCACACCTCACACGATCACACTGGCTGTCGCTGCGATACGGGGCCACCTTTCGGCTGCTTCCCTTGCAACAGGGCCTTTGATGTCTGTTCCTTTGGTCTCACCGGTATCTGTGGTGATAACCGCTGCATTGTCCTCGAAGAAGACCATTGTTCCGTCCGGGCGTCTCATCGGGCGTCTCTGACGTACGATGACTGCGAAGACGATCTGTCTCCTCATCTGGGGGGTACCTTTCTTCACCGATGCGATGACCATGTCGCCGACACCTGCCGAAGGAACACGCCTTGCGACACCGTGGTATCCGGGCACGGTAATGATTTCGATGACCTTGGCACCTGTGTTGTCGATCACATTGATCTCGGAGCCGTTCTGAAGGCCTCTTGTCTGGTTTCCCGCAATTCCCTTCATTTCACTCCCTCTTCTCGACAACGACGAATGAGACCGTCTTGCTCAGCGGGCGGCATTCCATAATCTTCACTTCATCGCCGACCTTGAGTTCGAAGCAGGCGGGTGCGTGCACCGTGTACCTGCCGGTCCTCTTCTCGTACCTTTCGTATTTCTCCTGATATTTCAGGTAGTTCTTCTCAACCACCGCGGTCTTGTCCATCCTGACGGAGACGACTGTTCCCTCGATGATCTGTCCCCTTACCGGCAGTGTACCGTGGAAGGGACAGTTGGGGTCATTGCATTCCGCCTTAGGGGGGTTGACATTGATTCCGATATTTCTTGCTGTCATATTGTTCACCTAACCTTCTTTATTCTGTCTTCTGGTCGGTGTTGTATATCTTTACCTTTAACGACGAATTCCTTGCCTTCATATGTGAACCTGAATTCATTGCCTGGTTTGGGTACCATTCTCTCAGTTCCGGCCGAGTCGATGGTGAATGTGTTCTTCGTCTCGTCGACAACTACGCCGGACAAACCAGAGTAGCATGGTGCTGACAGCACTTCCACATCCAATCCAATGAATTCCGTTCTCATGAAATCACGAGTATTCATCTTACCTTACTTCCGTCTTGAAGCCCATCTCCTCCAGTACGGCTTGCACTTTTCTTTTGTGATCGCCCTGGAGTTCTATGCGTCCGTCTTTGGATGTTCCGCCGGCGGCGCACTTGTTCTTCAGCTTCTTGGCCAGATCGTTGATGTCGATGGAACCGTCATCGATTCCGTCGATCACCGTAACGACCTTTCCGTACCTACGGCTATCCACCGAGATCCTCACGGACTGGGACTCGCGTGCGATTTCCTCGCACATGCAGAGTTCCTTCGGCAGGCCACATACGGGGCAGATCTCCGTCATCAGAGCTCTTCCTCCTCCTTCTGGACAGTGAGGATGCGGGCGATGTCGGTCCTGATGGAGCGGATTGCGCCGGGGTTGGCCGGTGCTCCGCCCAGGGAGGACACGCCTCTCTCATGCATGAGCTCTTCCCTAAGCTCTTTGAGCTTCTGGTTGCGCTCATCGGCACTCATGTCTCTTATTTCGGAAACTTTAAGTGCCATCTCACTCCGCTCCTGCGTTCGCCGAATCCTCGGCTTCCTCTGCTGCAGTCTCCTGGACTTTCGAGGGTGCTACATAGCCTTCCTCGAAGATCTGGGGGAGAACAGCCGCTGCCTCAGTCCTTCCGAGGACTGTGGTGTCTGCGGGCAGTTTTGCGTTGGGTTCCATGATCTGAACGGTGACTCCGATAACTCCCATCTTCAGTTTTGCCACTGCATATCCGTGGTCCATGAAGTTGGCTTTCGGTTCACCGCAGAACTTGATGTTACCATCCTTGAACTTCTCGGTTCTGTGCCTCTGACCTGTGAGCTTTCCGGCGATGATGATGTAACATCCCTTTGCACCGGAGTCCATGATCCTGCGGACGGACGAGTGTCCGGCTCTTCTGAAGTGCCATCCTCTCTCGAGAGAGAATGCAAGCTTCTCCGCCATGATCTGGGCGTTGAGGTTGGGGTTGGCGACTTCCTGAACCTCTATCTGGGGGTTCTCGAAGCCGAACTGGTCCTCGATTGCTGTTGTCAGGTTCTTGATTGTCTGACCTTTCCTACCGATGACGAGACCGGGGCGCTCCGTCGTCAGGATGACGCGTGTTCCCATGGGCGTCCTCTGTACGTCGAGTCCGCCGAATCCGGCACGGCTTACCTCTTTCATGAGGTACTCTTTGAGGAGAACCCTGCGGATGTTCTCGGCAACGAATCTTCTTTCTGATGCCATTTCACTCTACCTCCTCAATGATTATCTCGAGGTTGACTGTCTCCTGATTCCACTGGGTCGCCCTTCCGTGTGCCCTGGGCATGTGTCCGGGTGTGACCCTTCCCCTCGAAGCGGTGATGGTTTTGATGACCATGTTGTCTTTCGAGAGTCCTTTGTACTCTGCGTTTGCGACAGCGCTGTTAAGGACGCTGAGTGTTGCCTCCGCGACCTTCTTGGGGTACCTTCCGGGACCTACTCCGGGCTTGTGCGAAACGCGCTTGTTGTATCTCCTGAGCGGAACGGGTGTCTTGACCGCGATGATGCCTTCGAGAACCTGAACGGCTCTGTCGACTTTCATTCCGCGGATCATGCCGCATACTTCGCGTGAAAGCTTGGGTGAGATAGGCATCTCTTTACCCAGTGCTTTCGCGGAGTTCTCGGGGTTTGAATCTGCTGTGTATCCTTTCAACTCAAACACCTCACTTCAACGGCATGAATTTCGAGGACCTTGTCGCACCGACTCCGGGTCCGGAGTGCACAGGCATCTTCCTTGTGATGACGAATTCACCGAGGAAGTGTCCGATCATCTCGGGCTTGATCTCAATGTCCTTGAATTCCTTTCCGTCATAGATGCTGACGGTCTTTCCGACGAACTGGGGTATGATGGGCAGGTCCTTGCGGTGTGTCCTTACGGCTGCTCCTCCGACCTCAGCGTTTTTGAGGTTGTCGAAGAGCACCTGCTGCTCATAGTTCAGTCCGCGCATGTATGTTCTCCTTGATCTCGAAGGCATGAGTCCGATGACTTCGTCGAAGTTCATCTCGAGAAGTTCTTCCAGGGTGTAACCGCGGTAAAGGAACTCCTTCTTCCTCCTTGCCTGGATCAAGCTTGCCTTCTTCCTGGACTTTCTCCTGGAAGCTTTTGCTGAACCCATTATCTTAGATTTTCCCATTTGAATCACTTCTTGCTCTTCTTCTTAGGTGAGAGACGTCCTACCTTCTGACCAGGCCATGCGTTGCGGCTCTTGGTGCTCGGTCCGCCGATGTGCGGGTGGCTTCCTCCACCATGGGGGTGATCAACTGCATTCATTGCTACTCCGCTCACGTGGAAGTGTGCCTTGGACCTCGATCCGAGTGCGTGGCACTTCTTACCTGACTTTGCGAACGGCTTGTCTGCCCTTCCGTTACCTGCAACGATACCGACCGCTGCACGGCAGTTGGGGTTGAACTCTTTGAGGGATCCCGACGGCATCTCGACGATGACGACTGCACCCCTGCTGACAACAGTACCGGATGCGCCTGCGACTTTGATGTACTTGCCTCCGTCTCCGGGCTGTGCCTCCACATTGTGGATGGATGTTCCTTCGGGGATAGCTGCGAGTGCCATGATGTTTCCGGGCTTTGCGTCGGACTGTCCGACGACGACCTTCTGACCGACCGACATACCCTCTGCTGCGAGCTGGTAGTCTTTCTGTCCGCCGTAGTCGATGACTGCGAGGGGTGAGGTCCTTCCGGGTGCGTGAATGATGTCTAAGATGACACCCTCTCCGTTGCTCATTGCAGGGAGCCTGATGTCGTCGACGTGTCTGTGGCTGGGTGAACGGTACTGGTTACCGCCTGCTCCGCGCCTCTGCGTTCTCAATCTCTTTGCCATGTTCACTCACCTTCAGAATACTCCGACCCTCATTCCGACATCCTCAGCCGAGTAGCCTTCAGAGAGTTTGATGATCGCATGCTTTCCGTCCTTCTGGATCCTGGTCCACACTTTGTCGACCTTGACCTCGAAGCGCTCTTCAAAGACTGTCTTGATCAGTGCTTTGTCCGCATCTCTGTGGACGAGGAACTCGATCTTGTTTCCGTCTTTGTAGTCCTGTGTGGGTGTACCGCCGATGGCGTTCATTGCCTTCTCTGTTACGAAGGGTCTGATAAGAACATCGTTCTGCTTCACTGTGTCCACTCTCCGATCTTGGCTATGGCCGATTTGGTGTAAACGGTGAGCCTACCTGCATCTCCTCCGGGTGCGAGCACCGCTGCGTTGATGCTGTTGACTGTCTCGACCTGTACACCGGGGAGGTTTGCCGCACCTTTGACAACGGGTGCTTCTTTCTCTGTGATGACGAGAAGTATCGACACGGGTGTGCGGTACTTTCTGTTCCTCATCTTACCCCTTCCTGCACGGATCTTGGTTCCGTCTTTTGCACGGTCGACATCGTATGCGATTCCGATCTTCTCGAAGAGATCGTAAACCTCGGATGTCGCCTTGATATCCTGTACTTCATCCTCTATTACAATAGGGAATGAAACTGCATCGTCGAACTGGTGTCCGCGTGCTTTTACACACTCTGCGCAGGCTGTTGCCGCGAGTGCGGATTTGCGTGCGAGAATGCGCTCTTTCTGGTTGACCTTAAGTGACCAGTTCTTCTCGGGTACCGGCGGGTGTGCCCTGCGTCCGGAGACGTTGTTGGGTGACTCCGTTGCTTTGCTTCCGTCGTGGATACGCTGTACACGTGCGGTACCGCGTCCCTTACCCCATGTGCTCACGGAGTGCCTCATACCGGATCTTGCGCCGGGTCCGTAGGGCTGTCTGCCGTTGGCTGCTGCCGCAAGAACCGCTTTCTTGATCAGGTCGGGCCTGTAAGGTGTCTCGAAAGCCGCGGGTACATCGATTTTACCTGCGACGTCTCCCTTGACTGAATAAACATTTGTCTGCATCTAACTCATGCCCCCTGCTTGGATGCCGTGGAAACATAGGTAATGTCCGAGACATCATTGACATTCTTGGGTGCCCTGGTTGCATCTCTGAGCCTGACGAGCCTCTTCGTGGGTCCGGGAACCGAGCCGTGAACGAGGACGTATGTGCTTACGACATCGCCGTAGTTGACGAATCCGCCCTTGGGCGTAATCTCTGAACCCTCTGCTCCGATCTTCATGAGCTGCTTGTTGAACTCTGTCCTCTGGTGGTATCCCATCTGACCGGATCCGGGAACTGTGCTCCTGACGTATCCGGGTCTCTTAGGACCGAGGTTGGCGATTCCCCTGCGGTGTTTGCTGTTCTTGTGCGAGAGAAGTTTGACTCCCCAGCGCTTCGTAACACCCTGGAATCCCTTACCTTTTGTCACTGCGACAACATCGACGAGTGTTCCCTCTGTCGCGAAGTCGTTGATCGTGACATCCTTACCGAGAAGACCTTTTGCGAACTCGAGCCTCTCATCGATGCTGCCTCCGCCGATCCTGAGCTCCATGACATCGGGGACCTTCTTGGGTACTCCCTTGACCATCTTGGGCTGGGTGTAGGCGATGACACGGACATCGTCGACATCGACACCGTCGTATTTTGCGAACGATGCTTCGTCGTGTGCTTTCGGGACGTTGAGGCGCTTGTCGAGCAGGGGATCGAGATCCTTTGCCCAAACTTCGCCTGCGGTCTTGAGTCCGTAGATCGTGTTCTCGTAGAGCCTTACTGCTGCTACCTTCATCGGGGGAACTTCGAGTACCGTAACGGGTACCTGGACTTCCATTCCCGATGTTGTTGTCTTCGCACGCTTGTCGACTATGAAAGCGTGTGTCATACCGGCTTTGTATCCGGCGAATCCCTGGATCTTGGGTGCTCCTGAAATCTCAGGCCAAGAATCAAGGCGGGGTGTCTGCGACTGGGCTCTCTTCCTGGGGCCGTACGCGCGTGATCCCTTCTTTGGACGTCTCCTTTGTGGCATATTTCACATCCTGCGAGAGTATCTTCGCTAATCTCGCATAGTCGATTTCAACGTCTAATCCTCGACCGTGACACCGCGTCCACATCTCGATAAAAATCGACATGAGACCTGGATATGGGTTGCATCTGCATTGCCCGATGTGTCTGGTCGAACATCTTGCGTATTAATCTAAAGGGTCGTAAACCCACGTCGTATATAAAGGTGTCGCAAATAGATTACCTTATTTGCGCGTGTAATAAAAGGGAGGGGGGCGCCCTCAGAGCGTCCCTTCTTTGGCCTTTTTCTGAGCCCTCTTCATACGGGCTTTCGCATCGAATCCGGTGGCCTTTTCCGCGAATACGTTGAGCTTCCTCTTGCTGTCGAGGATCTCCTCGTCCGTCATAGGTCCGGACCTCGTTGCGGTGGCGATGTCCATCTTGTCTTTGGAGACGATTCTGACCTCGATACGGGTCATAACTCCGTACTCTGACACATACACATCGCCTTCGGTTTTGACGTTACCGAAAACCTCTTTCATCAGACCGGGAAGGGCATCGCCTTCGATCTTTTTGAACCAACCTCTCTTGATGTCATAATCCATCCCATCACTTCCTTATCATCAGGTCGCTGCCGAATCCCCTGTCGAGATCGGCTGCAGTACCCAGAATAGACTCCGAGAGAATATAATTTTTCCATCTTCCGATGCACTCGCAGGTGACGTCGAGATCTCTGATGTCCTGACTGAACGAGAACCTCTCGATTGCTTCCAATGCTTTCTGATCGCATTCTCCGCAGTTGTGGACACCTCTCTGACTTCCTCCTCCAGAAGGCGAGGACATCAGCCTTGAATTAACTGTGCCAGATAACTGTCTGAACACTTCGATTAAAGACCAGATCCACGGAGGTCTGTAGTCCCCTCTCTTCCATATTCTTTCCACAACTGTGCCTTTCTGCACGTTGACGGGGTTGATTGAGATTTCGTCCGAAAACGGATCGGCGAATCTTGCCGATGCTACGGCGGAATCGATTGCGGCGCGTTCCTGCATAAACAGAGGTTTCAGAAGAAGATACGAACGGATCATCAGTCCCGCGTCCTTCGCGTCGGTTGCAACCCTTTTGATGTCATCGGGCGTGAATCCTTTCCTGATGCTCTTCTCCATGACGAGAGGATCGGATGACTCAAGACCCAGTGCGATAGTTACGCTCGAAGGCAACGCAGAGATAACATCTTTCGTGATGAACTCCGGACGGCTCTCGAAAAGAATGCGTTTGCATGAGGAGAACTCATCGAATATCCTGTCTCTTACCTCAACGGGAATCTCGTTTGTATCCAGGAAACTCCCGGACGTGTAAATCTTGACGAAAGGTTCACCCTTGTAACGTGATAACATTTCGTCTACCTGGCTCATAAGGTTCTCGGTTGTCACGTCGTGTAACGATGCGGTACGGTATCCGCACATTGTGCATCCTCCGCCGTTCTTCGCCCATACGCATCCGTTGGTGCGCATAATGACAACCATAGCATTCGAAACCTCTCCGCCGACGACGTCCTTTTCCTTCCAGAGCGTCTCCAATCCGTCCGGTCTTCTCTCTTTCATCTGCCGGTGTATCCCCCTCTTTCTTATTAATGTCGCGCACACGACCATAACCTATATATCAGTCAGCCGGATGAACAACCAGGAATGCCTATGGCAAAGAAGATCATTGTAATCGGATCCGGTGCTGCCGGAATGACTGCGGCTTCTGCCGCAAGGAGACAGGATCCGTCGGCTGACATCACAGTATTCACCGAGGACGAGCACATCTCGTACTCCCCGTGTGTCATCCCCTGGGCCATCGAAGGAAAGGCTACTTGGGAAAGCATCATCATGCACGATCCTTCGTACTACGAGAAGGAGAGGAACATCAAGGTCCTCACAAAGACATCCGTCACGGAAGTAAACGGCGACGAAAAGAAAGTTGTTGCAGACGGAAAAGAGTACACTTACGATTCATTGGTTGTCGCAACCGGAGGAACCGTATTCATACCCCCGGTACCCGGAAAGGATCTGGAGAATGTCTTTGTTGTGAGAACGATCAACGACGGTAAAGCGATTCAGAAAGCTCTGAAAGACGTGAAGACTGTCGTAATCGGAGGAGCAGGCGTCATCGGATTGGAAATGGCTCTCGCTCTGAAGAATGCGGGAAAAGATGTCATCGTCATCGAGATGATGGATCAGGTTATCCCCCGTATCGCAGACAGGGATATGGCGGACCCCGTTCAGAAATACCTCGAAAACAAAGGAATCCGTTTCGTCATGAAAGCGCCTATTCAGGGTGTAAACGGCGAAGGAAAAGTAAAATCCGTCACCGCCGCAGGTAACGAATATCCGTGTGAAATGGTTATTTTCGCAACGGGTGTACGTGCTAATCTTACCATTCCCAAGATGCTCGGATTGGATATCGGACAGTTGGGAGCGGTTGCGGTATCCCCGACGATGCAGCCCTATAAGAGGGGAAGACTCGTTCCCGATGTTTTCCTTGCGGGAGATGTCGTTCAGTGTCAGTCCGCTATCCTCGCGGGACCTACCATGAGTCAGCTTGGTTCGTCGGCAGTAAGACAGGGGCTGATCGCAGGTGCAAACGCAGCGGGTGCGAACAAATCCGCAGGTCCTGTCGCAAGTCCTTGGGTCAGCGTAATCGGCGAAATGCAGATTGCTGGAACTGGAATGTCGCAGGGTCTCGCTTCATGGTACGGTGTTAAGACCGTCGAAGGAAAAGCAACGGGACTCACACGCGCAAGGTACTATCCCGGAGGAAAAGAGCTTACAGTCAAGGTTCTCGCAGACGAATGCTCGCACAGAATAATCGGTGCGCAGATTATCGCAGGCGAGGATGCAACAGGCCGTATCAACTGGCTCACCGAGGCTGTAATCGACGGTATCACCGCCGAAGACTTCTCGGTACGTTCCGAGAATGCGTACTGTCCCCCCACATCCATGGTAAGAGATGTCGTGCTCACCGCAGTGGACAACCTCTGCGAGAAACTGAAGAAGCACTGATACCATGGAATACCGTGAGTACAAGGACATCTACAACCGTCTGAATACACTCGAAGACGTCGAAGAACTCAAGAGAGAGGGATACGACTTCAGATTTGCGGAAACGCTCTACACTCAGAAAATGAGCAGGGATGTGAAGAGGAGATTCTACGTTGTGAAGAACAACTCTTCCAAACTGCTCAAAGAGTGGAAGAAAGGAAAATCCATGATGGAACTGGCGAGGAAGTGGAACTTCCCGCCTATCCTCATGGCTATGTTCATCTTTTTGGAAGACGGTGCCAGCAAGAAAGAATTCTGGGAGTACATCAACGATCCCGATATTCTTACCGAAGAGGTTTCCGAGGAATTGAGAGAAGTGATCAAAAACGATATCATCTACTCTCCGGAAGGAAACGCAAGGCAGAGAGAAAGAGGAATCTGGGGAGAAACACTTCTCCACGAGTGGCTGGACGGACAGGGTATTACTTACCGTGTAGAGGACGATCTGAAAGGTGTGTATGAGAAAACACCCGATGCGTTATTGGACAAACCGATGATGTATCACGGCCACAAAATCTACTGGGTTGAAAGTAAGGCTTCGTTCGGAGACAATACCGAATTCAAGTACAACTCAAGAAAACAGCTTATTCCGTATACGCAGATTTTCGGTCCCGGCGTTGTTGTCTATTGGACCGGATGTCTCGATGATCTTTCATGTCCCAAGGACGTTTACGTCAGAGACATTTCTATTTTGGACGATCATCTCGATTGGATTGAGGAAGAAGAAGAGGAGTGATCCTCTTCCCTCTTTTCCTTTACAGAGAATTCTCTGTTCTGAATTGTAATTTTGAGAAATCAGATGGTAGCGAGGAGTCGATTTGAACGACCGATCTCCGGGTTATGAGCCCGACGGGATATCCTGGCTACCCTACCTCGCTATGATTCCTCCTATCCTCAAGTCATATTTATATTTTTGTCGATTTCGGCGGTTCGGGTTTCCCGGGATCGGATGGGATTATTTGTGTTCGTTTTTAGCAGGATGCTGCAGAAAATGAACCCTGTGTGGGTCCGTATAAACTGATTGATAAGACAGGTGAATGATAGGATAAATGATAGGATAAATGATAGGATAAATGATAGGATAAATGATAGGATAAATGATAGGATAAATGATAGGATAAATGATAGGATAAATGATAGGAAAATGTCCCGATAAATGTCCCTTTAAATGTCCCTTTAAATGTCCCTTTAAATGTCCCAATAATTAGTCCGAAAAAATGTTTGCCGGCCATATGATAAATGAGACAATAAATGAGACAATAAAT
>CAVFUJ010000013.1:0-22816 GCA_963625795.1 Anaerovoracaceae bacterium | reverse complement strand
CGGTATCGCTCTGGGTATGTTCCTCGGATACTTCAGGAAAATATATCCCGTAGGAATCTCACCCGTGAATATCATTCAGATGATTCCGGGTATGGCGTGGCTCCCCGTCGTATTACTCGTGTTCGGAATCAGTGATGAGTCGGCAATTATGATCATCTTCCTGATTTCGTTTGTTATCATTACAATAAACGTCGCAGGAGGAATCAGAAAGATTCCCGATGTCTACATGAGGGCGGCGGATATGATGGGTGCGAATGCCGCCGTCAGAATGTTCAAGATAATGATTCCCGCATCGACATTGGATATCGTTAACGGGTTACGTCTCGGAATGGGAAGTGCGTGGAGAGTATTGATCTCGGCGGAAATGGTCATCGGGACGGGAATCGGATTGGGATTCGCCATTTCCGAACTCCGTGCACTGATAGATTACACCGGAGCGTTCGCATGTATCGCCGTGATCTGTGTCATCGGCCTGATTATTGACAAGTTAATCTTCGTAAACATCGAAAAGTACGTCCGCCACAAGCTCGGCATGGACCAGGACGTGTGATATCATGATAGAACTCAGAGGTGTCTCGAAAGCGTACTACATGAAACGCAACATGAGCCGTGCGAGAATTGTTCTCGATAATATCAATCTGAAAATCGAAGATCATGAGTTTGTCTGCATCATCGGCCCGTCGGGATGCGGAAAGACAACAGCACTCAACATCATTGCGGGATTCGAATCGCCCACATTGGGGGAATGCTACTGCGACGGCGAAAAGGTGGAAAAACCCTCGCCGAAAAGAGGTGTTGTCTTCCAGGATTACAGCCTATTCCCGTGGATGAGTGCCAAAGGAAATGTTATGCTGGCACTCGAATGTCTCAATGTACCTGAAAAGGACAGGGAGGCAATCGCAATGGATGCGCTCAAAAGGGTACGCATGGCGGAATATGCGGACATGCGCCCCAACACACTCTCGGGCGGAATGCGTCAGAGAGTTGCAATTGCAAGATTATTGGCGATGGATCCGGACATAATGCTCATGGACGAGCCGTTCTCGGCATTGGACGAATACACACGTTCAATCCTCGACAGAGATATCGTCGACATTTGGTCCGAAGAGAAGAAAACGGTCGTGTTCGTCACACACATCATCGACGAGGCACTCACCGTAGCCACGAGGATTATTCTGTTATCGGACTCACCTGGAAAGATTGTCAGAGAATGGCGTCTCGAACCGGGATCCGAAAGAGATCTTACGTCCCCGGAATTTATCGCGCTTAAGAAAGAGATTATGGAAAATCTGGTCTCAAACAGTAAGGAATACAACATTTAAGGAGGGAAACAGAAAATGGATTCAAAGAAAATTCTGGTGATTGTCATCGCAGCGATTGTCGTCATCGGAGGAGTCACGGCTGTTGTTGTCAGCAACAATAACAACGGCGGTGACAAAGAAAAAGAAACAATTTCCATCGCATACCTCAACCTCGGATACTATCCCTTCATGGTAGGATTCGAGAAAGGATATTTCAACAACCTTGATTTCAATGTCAAACCGGTTGTCGTTACGGGAAGCGGACAGGATGCAGTCAATGCAGTATTGGCCGGAGATGCAACAATGGCAGCAACAGGAGATGCTCCGTTCATCAACACACTCGGTAAATACCCTGACAAGCTCGTCGGACTTACACAGTACACACAGTCTTCCGGTTCGCTCGCAGGACACATTTGGATTGCAAACAACAGTCTGAAAGGTTCACTCGATGCAATCGAGAAAGACGCAGACGGTGTCGTTTCCAACTCCGCAACAACAGCGGCGCAGATTAAAGAAATCACCGCAAACAAAGAAGGAAGCGGAAAAGACGGTACATTCTCCATCGGAGTCATCAACGGTTCGACAACACACACCAACATCAGGAAATGGTGTCTCTCCAACGACCTCACATATGATGAGGGTGCATTGGAAGATTCACTCAAGACAGGTGTCGATGTGCATATCATTCAGGTCCCCAAGGGATCCGATGCAAGTGTTCTCATCACATACCTCGAGAAAGTAGATGCACTCGCAACAAACAAGACACTGAACGGAAACATTATGTCCGCAATCGGTGACAAAGTCTACGCATTCGGTGACTCATCCGCACTTTCCGGAACATCATACAGTGTTCTCTGTACCACACAGGCCAACTACGACAAGTACAAGGATCAGATGATACAGGTTCTCGAAGTTCTCAAAGAGATCGAAGAGTGGATCAAGAACAACGTTGAAGAAGCTTCGAAGATCTGTGCCGACCTCAGCAATGACAAAGCAGAAACCATCGCCAAGAACATCAACGGTGCGAACTACAAGGTCATCTGGGACACCAACGAAAAGAACTATGAGAGTTGGGTTCAGACTGCGAAGATCAACGGTTATGACATCTCAGTAGAGACATTCATCAATGCATGTCCCTGCAAAGATACCATAAACGCCTGGTACGCCAAAGCATAAAACCATAACGTCCCCTCCTCCGGGAGGGGACAGATTATCTTTTTTCAGATTCGTTTCATCTCTTCGTACTTGAGATTCGAGCCTCTGCTGACATCCGCAGGATATTTTGCGTTGTTTTTTGCAATTTTATCTTCCAATGCGGTGCAGAGATCGATATTATTCATCTGAGCAAACCTGAGAACAAAGTAAAACACGTCGGCCAATTCGTCCCTGACGTCCTCGGATCTCGACGGATCTTCAAACAATGCTTTGCTCTGTTCCTCACTCTTGAACCTGAATATCTCAAGGAGTTCCGCGGATTCCGTCGCCATGCCTATCGCGAGATCTTTCGGATTGTGGAACATATCCCAATCCCTTTCCTCACAGAATTTTCTGACAATGTCTTTTGCATGTTCGATTGTGCATTCGGAATCCATGGATACCCGTTTGACATTACGGCAAGATATTACTTTCCGTTCCCGACGGAGAATTCCGATCTGATAACTGTATTCGCTTCTTCACGTAAACTCTCAAAAGGATCTTTGTATCTGAATCTCACCGCTCTCGTACGGCCTTCCTTGTGAAGTATTCCCTTCTCCGCCAAATCCGTAAGTTTCGCTCTTACAGACTGATCTTCGAGACCGTCCGTCCACAGAGATGCATCCTGTATCGTGAATGTTCCGCTGCGTATGCGTGAATGCTTAACGAACGAAATCTCGTTTCCGTCCAAACCCGTCGTTATATCTCTTTCGGCGCAGTATTCAGCTGCCTCGAAATATGCGTCGTATAACGCCGACACCGAATGTTCCAGAATCTCCTGAACCGTACTCTTTTCGGAAATACGTTCAGAAAGTATCGAATCGACTTTACACATTCCGATGTTTCCGAGACCCGTCGCATACAGCAGTTTGTGCAGCAGCGTCAATGCTTCCGCTACGCCCATACAATCCGATATTTCACTGTAAAATACCGAAGCTGTCACCAGCGGATCGTACGGAGATGTGTTCACGAAATCAATCAATTCGCTTCTGACTGAGAAAACATCCGTTCCCGATATGCATGAACACACTCTGTTTACATCGGAAACACTCCACGGAAGTTCCGTAAGATCCTCCGAAATACGTGCATATGCCAGATACATTGCGCTTACCTCGGAATCGCTCTGAGGTTCGGTCTCACCGCGGCATAATTTAATTACAACATCGCACGGAACATCGATTTCATCTTCGGCAAGACTGTATGAAACATCATCCGCCAAAGCACCGTAGAGAAGATCTCCCATGTCGCTCTCACCGAGTATGAACTCCCCGAGACGGAAATCCATAATACGGATTTCCTGCATCTTTTTCTGCAGTTCCGGGTTGATAACGATATCAATCATCAGATCACCCTTATTCTTACCGTTACGCCCTTCGGCTTGTATCCGCCCGAGACCCGAAACGTACCCTTCTCACAATCCGCGGACCCTCTTCCGCGGTAATCGGGTTCTACTGCAAACTGTTCCTCAATGACATCCGACTCTCTGTCCCTGCCTGTACGCAGAACAACATCACATTCCTCCAGAGGAGGCCCACAATTCAGAATCATACATCCTCATTGAGGATGTTGATATATAATGATTTCCTGATTAAGATATGTTTATATCGTAATTGTTTACCCCGCGGCCCCGTCAGGGGCCGCAGGAACGATTCATTCGAAGAAAATCTTCATGCGTTCTTCTCCTCTCTTGGATTCGATAAACGCTTCACGATCATCATAATAGGAACCGACTTCCTTCGGAATCTTCAGCAGACGGAGTATTACCGCAATAATCAGCGCACCCGTGAACATCATACCTATGTTAAGCGCCACATCCTGTCCGTTGAATGTGAGAACAACAGTCATCAGATCCGAAAGATCTCCGAAGTTCATCACGATAACATACCTTACTGCACTGTAAACGGAAACGAGAATGCAGAAAATCATACGTCCGATGTTTCCGCTCTTATAGAATCCTTTGAAGAATGCAAGAGGCACCGTAACAATACCTGTCATCCACGCTCTCTTAAACAGAGCCGCAAGACCTTCAGTGTCACATTTTTCGAGGAAATCCTCCACTGCGGATACATCTACGTCATATCCGAACGCGGCGACAAACGATCTCAGCGTTTCCGGTTGGGTAAACATATCAGCAAGGAATTTGGGTATCAGCACGGCCAAAACCAACGCAATCAACGCACGTATGATTCCTCTTACGATTGAACCGTAAACCCAGACGGCTTTGAATTCCTGTAATTTGGAAACTTCGCTCATGCGGATGCCTCCTCAAGATATGTCAGGAATTTTACGATCTCTTCGGCCTGATCTTTCTCTATTGCCGCAACGGATCCGCCGTATGTGATTATGATTCTTCCTTCGTCATCTGTCATATCCTTAAGGAACGACGACAGAGAATCGTATGAATCGAGATTTACTTTCACGGTCGCGAGATTATCCGTAACGGATGTTGTTACATCAAGACCGCAGATATCTCCTCCGTCGAGACTTGCTATCAGATTCGCAATAACCGACGAACCGCTGTCCAGTGAAATGTCGAAGGTTTCCGTACCGCCGCCGATTGTAACGGTTGTATTGACAACACCCATCAGATTTCCGAGGTTTCCGGTCATGCTGAAAGACATCAGGAACATGTACGAAACACCGAAATCCATCACTACGTCGCATCCCATCGCCTGAAGAACGGTGAAGGTAGACATGGGGATGGAGACTGTAAGTTTCATCTTCCCGCCGTTTATATCGACTTTGGAATCGGTCATCGATTTGAAGTCGCCCTTCTCAAAATACAGTTTTAATTCAGGCACAGTGTATTTTGCCGCCGTTTCGGATGTTTTCACGGTGAATGTGATAATCTTGTCATCTTCCGTGGATTCGTCGACCATGAGCATCTTCACGATCTTTCCGTTTTCATCCCTTACCGAATAGGACGTTGCGCCGAGCGCCATGATGTTACCGGCAATGTCATCCGCATCCTCCTTGGATTCCATTGTCTCCTGTATCAGACCGTATGTGACAATCCTCCCTCCTCTGTCGTACGCATTGGAGATGTTCGCCGATACGGAACTTTCGGGTGTATCCTCTCCGACTGTGAATACCGCATCCTCGCCGACGCTTACGTCGGCGGTCAGACGTACTCCTCCGTCGTCGATTTTGATAAAAACCGACAGGAGAGGTGCAATCATGGCCAAAACGATTATCAGTACCGCTATACCGACAATCAGTCTCGCCTTCGTCCTGTTCTTCATAGAATATCCTATGTTACGGACATAATATAATGGTTGACAGCGGGGCGGTAAATATTAATCGGTATCAGATTATTTCGGATGCCAATACAATGAAGTCGGCGATATTCTACTGTCCGGAGTCATGCAACGGCAAACACCGTAACGATATGAGAGAGATAGTAGAGCATATGAAGAAAATCAACGCCGATTTTTCATATCTCGAACTGAACGGAGAGACTCCCGAAGATATTGCGGAATTCTGCGAATCCTGCGATGTGATTGTAATCGGAGGGGGAGACGGAACGGTAAACCGTGTTATCAATGCGACCTACACCATGAACAAACCGTATGTGCTGTTACCGTTCGGTTCGGGAAATGATTTTGCGAAATCTTTCCGGTGTCCGAGAGACGGAGAAGGGTTATCGGAAACATTGGATAAAATGCACGGACAGACTGTGGATCTCTGGGAACTGAATGAAAATACGGTGTTTGTTCAGAGTATTTTCATCGGATTGTCCATAAAAACCATAGAGATCAAGAACGAACTCGGGTGCAACGGATATCTGAAACCTATAATCAAAGCGCTTTCGGTATACGAACCGGAACACGTCCGTGTTTCAGCGGATAACGAAACAGCTGACGGACATTATCTTATGGCTGCGGTTCAGAATGTGAAGACTACCTGCAACGGACTGAAGATGACTCCTTCTTCGAAAGTAGATGACGGGAAACTCGAGGTAATCGTCTGCCCTTATGTCGGAAGATACCGCCTGATTATGAATCTCTTATCTACGAAAACATCATGGGTCTGCAACCAACCGAATGCGACCGTTCTGACTTCGGATCGTTTTCACATCGAAGGCGACGGTGAAATGACATACACAGTCGACGGGGAAATAAGAAAGTCCGCGGGTTTGGATATCAGATTATCCGACAGGAAGATTGTAGTACTGAGTCTCTGATTTCAAAATGGATGGCTGAATATGCTGATTGATTTCAATGATACGGAAGAAATCACCGTGCCGGGAATGAATAACGGAACCGGTACGATGAGTGCGAAAATGTATATCGGCAAGCAGGGAAAGATAATTCCGTGTTCGATTCACCCCGGCGGTTCTATAGGTTCCCATAAACATGAAAGCAGTGACGATATCAACTACGTGATTTCCGGTAACGGGAAAGCGATATGCGACGGAAAGGAAGAAATCCTCTGTGCGGGAACCTGTCACATCTGTAAGAAAGGTTCGGTGCACAGCATCGAAAATACCGGTAACGAAGATCTGGTTTTACTTACGGTTGTTGCGGAACGGTAATCCGATCCCGAAAGTTTTGTTCAAAATTTCCCGAAACTTCAATTTGGATTCAAGTTTTGTTCATTTTTTCCGGAAACTTTCACCGATATTCCGTTACGCATTCTTACATCCGAACCGAGGACAGATTTTAGTACAGATAATCGGTACGGCATAATATGAGTACAACTACCGGCGAGTGGAACAAACTCGGTTTCGCTGTCGCTATTCTGATTATCGGTTTCGCTCTGTTGGCGTTTCTTCTCCAAGTCGAAGTAATCTACATCATAGGCGGTGCACTGATTGCGTTCGGTGTGTATCTCCTCCTGTCGTCGATTATGAAAGATCATAAAATCGATCAGATGGGAACATCCGAATCGGGTTCCGCACTTTGGCTCGGTTCTGTCGTAACCGCAGCAGGTCTTGCAGTTGCATCATACGGAATCAAAAACGATTGGATGGTTCCCGTTGCGGTATTCCTCATTGCAATGGCTGTCTACCTCATATACACCGTGGCAGCCAAAAGGATGTAAAGACGGGTGAACCCTTAATTACGAAACGGTACATCCGGTAGGGTATGGATACCGTTTCCCTGATTCTCATAGCCGTAGGGCTTGCGATGGATGCTTTCGCAGTGTCTATCTGCAAAGGATTGGCGATGAGAAAACCGTCGCTGAAGTCGATGGTGATAATCGGTCTGTGGTTCGGAGGTTTCCAGGCCCTGATGCCTACGATCGGTTACCTTTTGGGTTCGTCTTTTCATTCTTATATCGAAAACATCGACCATTGGATTGCGTTCATTCTTCTGCTGATTATAGGAGTGAACATGATCAGAGAATCCTTCAGCGATGAGGAAAATGTCGATGACAGCATCGGATTCAAAGTGATGTTATTACTTGCAGTCGCGACAAGTATCGACGCTTTGGCTGTGGGAATCTCTCTTGCGATGACAGGTGCGGATATTGTGTTATCTGCGTCTGTTATAGGACTGATCACATTCGCAATCGCGGCAGTCGGTGTGAAGATCGGAAATATCTTCGGAGATAAGTACAGCAACAAAGCGGAGTTCGCCGGAGGCTGTATTCTTATCCTCATAGGACTGAAGATTCTTCTCGAACATCTCGGTGTTCTGTGAAATCCCGTATATAGGGGTACTGTGTTCCGAGCCTCGATATCATGCCGATGAGCAAGAAACAACTCGAGAAGAACAAGCAGAAACAGAAGGCTGAGGCCGCAGAGCTTGAAAAAGCAGCCGCAGGCGGTGACGGCGAAGCCAAGAGGAAGCTTGAAAAACTCCAGAAAAAAATGGCAAAGAAATAAACACGTATTCCGCAGAGGGTTTTACCCCTCTGCGGTGTAATATTTTCACTTCTTCTTACCCTGATTCGCTACGGAAGTCATCTTGGAAGCGATTGCATCCTGATCTCCGAGGAATTTCTTCGAAATGAGTTTCATACTGTCATCGAACTCATAGACAAGAGGAACTCCCGTGGGGATGTTTACTCCTACAATCTCATCGTCTGAGATGTTTTCGATGTACTTCACCAGCGCACGTAATGAATTTCCGTGGGCTGCGATGAGAATTCTCTTTCCTTCTTTCATCTTGGGAACGATCTCCGAGAGATAGAAAGGAACGACACGTTCCACGGTATCTGCAAGACACTCCGTAAGAGGAAGATTCTCTTTCGGAACATCTCTGAACATAGGGTTGAATGCAGGGTTGCGTTCATCACCCTCCTCCAATGCGGGGGGTCTTACGTCATAGGATCTTCTCCACAGTTTGACTTGGTCTTCACCGTATTTCTCCGCAGTCTCGGATTTGTTCAATCCCTGCAGAGCACCGTAATGCCTTTCGTTGAGCTTCCATGTTTTGTAAACAGGCAGCCACTCCCTGTCCATGTTCTCAAGAACAAGATTGAGTGTGTGAATCGCTCTTTTGAGATATGACGTATAACAGATATCGAAATCGAAACCCTCGGCCTTCAGAATCTTTCCGCCTTCGGCGGCTTCTTTCCTTCCGGTCTCGGACAGATCGACGTCTGTCCAACCCGTGAAAAGATTCTCTTTGTTCCAAACGCTCTCTCCGTGCCTTATGAGTACCAACTTCATTTGTACCGACACTTGTATATGACATACCGATAAAAACGATTGTGTGTCAGGCGGTGATGAGCAGACGCTTCCGCTTGTATTTGCGGAACTCATGTATCGCCATACCCATCATCATAAGTCCTCCGAGAACCTCGGTTGCGAACAGCTGCCAATAGATATCGTCCATGGAATGGGCGAATAACATCACCACTACCAGGAACGCATTTCTGACAAATGCCATGATCATGGATGCCTGCGCCATACGTAACGACTGCAGAATCGAAGAACCGATATCGACCATTCCCATAAACGGGAAGAATAACGCGTAAATTCTCAGTCCGTGGGCGAATTCCGCCCTGTACTGAATCATGGATTCCGAGAACGAGAACGGAATGACGAGATAATCCGCAAAGATGAAGACAATGACTGCAAAGACAGTCATTATCACCATCGTAATCCGGAACGAATATCTGTATCCTGTTTCGGCTTTTACGTTGTCATTACGTCCGAGTGCTGCGGAACAGACAGGAATCAGAGCGGAACCCGCTGCCTGCGATATCACCATTGCTACGGCAACATACCTCCACGGTATGTTGTAGAATGCGATACCCATCATTCCCACAACGGGGACGATAAGGAAACGCTGTATGAGCGACATCACACTGATTAATGTGGATTCGGTAACACGCGGAATTCCCACAAAGAGAACGTCTTTCATCTGATCCGGCTTTACACGGAATCCTCTGAATGAGATGCCGATGAACATTGATTTTCTGAAATACCAATACGCTCCGATCAGAGTGGATACTGCCGTAGCTATTGCAGTCGCGATACCCGCACCCAACAGCCCCATGTCGAATGTGTAAATGAGTATCGGATCGAGGACGATGTTGATTATCGCCGCGGAAAGAAGAACGGCCATAGATTTTTTGGCTGCTCCTTCCGCTCTTATAATTCCTGCCAACGCACCGTTGAGAATTAAAATTACACTCGACCAAATCGACGGTAAAATGTAATCCTTACACTGCTGCCCGATTTCACCCAAACCCAGCCAGGAAATCATCGGGTCCAATATCAGCAGAAGAACCGGTGTGATTATGACACCTGCAATCACAGAGAGAACAATTGTCTGCGCCGCAATACTGTCCGCGGATGCTTTGTCTTCCCTTCCGAGATATCTCGCAATCGACGTGGAAGCTCCCACACCGATACCCGTACCCAATCCCGATACAATCCAGTAAACGGGGAAGATAGATGACACTGCGGAACTCGCATCGGAACCCAATCCGCTGCACCATGATGTATCCGCGAAGATATTGACCTGAACGACGAGATAGGATATCACCAAGGGTATCATCATGGACTTGATGGCCCGTTTAGGGTCTCCCAGCATGACCTCAAGGTCCTTGGTTGCATCCAAATTATCACTCTTCAGTATCTTCTGCTGTCTCTGGGTTTAGAGAACCTGTCACGTGACTGACGGCTGTCTTTGTTATAGGAACGGTCATCCCTGTTGGTATAGTTTCCGCGTCCGTCTCCGGATTTGTATGAACCTTCTCTTCTGCGGCCGTATCCGGAATCTCTTCTGTTTCCGTATCCTCTGCCGGAATCGGAATCTCTGTGAGAGTCTCTGTTTCTGTAACCGTAGTCGGAATCTCTGTTCCTGAAATTGCTGCGGCTGTCTCTGTGAGAGTCCCTGTTTCTGTAGTTATCACGGTCTCTGTGACCGTATCCGGAATCTCTGTCGCCGTAAGATCTGCGTGAATCGGAATTTCTTCTGTCGCCGGAGTCGGATCTTCTTTCGCCGTAAGATTTACGGCTGTCTCCGTGTCTGTCACGTGAATCCGAATTTCTTCTGTAACCGTCGGATTTTCTTTCTCTGTATGAACCGCGGCCGTCATTACGTCTGTCGTCACGGTCTCTGCGCTCACGCCTTCCTTCGTCTCTGCGGAAGTCGGATTTCTCTCTCGGGCGTTTCTCTTCCCTACGGGGTTTAACCTCATCGGGTTCGTCTTCAAGAGTGTGTTTCAGTTCCAATCCTTCGATCTCGGAAATCTTCCATAATTTAATCGATTTTCCGTTTACGTCGCACTTCGACAATCCGTCTTCGGTCTTGGAAAGATATCTCTTTTCGATCTGCAGCGTTGTTGTTTTCTCGCTTATGTAGATGTCACCGACGGATTTCTTGGGGACGGTCGTATGCTCCTTAATCATACGGGCGATATCGGATTTACCCAATCCGTCCTCTTTACCTACATTGATTTCCGCTACAACGAACACTTTTTCCTTAACGGGAACGTCGTTCTTCCTGGAATTCTTCTTCGCCATAACGGGGCGCTGAAGTTCTCTGATTCCGGAGAATGTTTTTTCGATTTCTTCCTTCGAAGGTGTGGGAATCTCTTCCATCGGGATAAGCGTAAGATTCTCGATTTCTTTCTTGACCTTCTTATCCTCTCTCATCACAAATGAGAGAGCCAGACCGCGTTTTCCCGCTCTTCCCGTCCTTCCGATGCGGTGGACGTAAGTCTCCGCCTCGGGAGGCATATCGAAGTTGATCACACGTTCCACATCCTCGATATCCAATCCCCTTGCGGCGATATCGGATGCAACAAGTACTTCGATTGTACCGTCCTTGAACTTACGGAGAGTCTCTTCCCTTCTGTTTTGGGAATATTCTCCGTGGATTCCGGCAAGTTTGAAGGACATTTTGAGTTTTCTTACCACTTTGTCCACTCTGTATTTGGTGAAACAGAATACGATTGTCCTCATCGGATCATGGGCGAGAACATAACGGAGCATGTCGATTTTATCGTCTTTCTCGACCGCCATGTACTTCTGATCGATAAGATCCAAAACCATTTCATCCTTGGAAACACAGATTTCCTTGGGATCTTCAAGACAGTCCAATGCCAATTTTCTGATGTCTTTGGACATTGTTGCGGAAAACAGCATCGTCTGCCTTTCTTCGGGGACTCTTGCGAGAATGAATTCCAAATCTCTTCTGAAACCCATGTCCAACATTCTGTCCGATTCGTCTAATACAACGATTGAAACATCGTCGAGAAGGCGTTCGTCGCTTTTCAGGTGGTCGCAGAGTCTTCCGGGTGTTGCGACGATAATATCCACGCCTTTGTCCATGGCCTGTGTCTGCTTCAGCATGCTGACACCGCCGTAGACGGGGACAGTCTTATGTCCCGTGTATACGGATAATTTCTCCAATTCCTCGGACACCTGCAGTGCCAATTCCCTTGTGGGTGTGAGTACCAATGCCTTAGGCCATGCGCCTGCGGCTTTTGTTCTCTCGAGAATGATCGAACCGTACGTACCGGTCTTTCCGGTACCCGTCTGTGCCTGTGCGAGAAGGTCCCTTCCTTCTATTCCTACAGGTACCGATTCCGTCTGTATCGGTGTGGGCTCGGTCCAGCCCATGTCGTCCATCGCTCTGACAATATCGTCTGACAGACCTAATGCTGAGAATTCTGATTTCATAAGAATAACAGGTGTCTGATTTTAAGCCTGTATTTAAACTATTACCGACTGGGATTTGCCATTACGGACTTGGGTCTGAATCTTTTGAGCCTTAACGCATTGGTAACGACGCATAACGAAGACAGAGACATAGCGACTGCGGAGATCATCGGCATCTGATGCATTAAGGATAATCCGAAAAGATACGGAAGGCCTGCTGCTATTGGAATGCAGATTACATTGTAACAGAACGCCCAAAAGAGATTCTCTTTCACGTTTTTCAGTGTCGCACGTCCGATTTCGATTGCGGTTACTACGTTTCCGATATCATCGTTCATTAACACTACATCGGCGGAATCCATTGCGATATCCGTTCCGGATGCAACCGCAATACCCAAATCCGATTGAATCAACGCGGGTGCGTCGTTTATTCCGTCGCCTGCGACGGCTACATCCTTTCCGACTGCCTGTAATTTCTTGACGGCTTTGATCTTATCTTCGGGTAACGCTCCGAATGTTACATCTGTAATTCCCACTTCGGAAGCGACTGCGTAAGCCGCCGCTTCCGCATCTCCCGTGACCATTCCGACGCTTATTCCCATGTTTTTGAGATTTGACACTGCAGATGAGGAACCCTGCCTTATGCTGTCCGAGATTCCGATTACTCCGGTCATTACACCGTCTTCGGCAATGTATACGACAGTACATCCTTCCGATGCCATTTTTTCCGCTGTGTCGGAGAATGTAATTCCAATGTTCTCGGACTCCATCATTCTTCTGTTTCCCACGGTGATTTTATGTCCGTCGGAGATACAGCTTACTCCGGAACCTACGGATGAAACGAAATCGGAATTCTCCGGAACTCTGAATCCGAATATTGTTGCTTTATCGGTTATCGCTCTTGCAATCGGGTGTTCGGAATCGTATTCCGCTATTGCCGCAGTAAGAATCACTTTTTCATCGGGATAAAAGTCCGAAACCGCAGGTTTTCCTTCCGTGATTGTTCCCGTTTTGTCGAAAAGAACTGCATTCACTCTTCCCGAACGTTCCAAAGATGCTGCATCCTTGAATAAAATCCCGTATTCCGCAGCTTTTCCCGTACCGACGGTTATCGCCATCGGCGTAGCCAATCCCATTGCGCAGGGGCATGAAATCACAAGCACCGAAATCAGAATGGTCAATCCGAATGCGATGTCTTTACCTGCAATCATCCATAAAACACAGGCAACTATCGCTGTCGTAATCACCGCGGGAACAAAGATACGTGCGACTCTGTCTGCAAGTCTCGCAATAGGTGCTTTGGTACTCTGGGTCTCTTCGATTGCGTTGATTATTTTCGACAAAACGGTGTCATCGCCTACGGCGGTGACTTCCGCTCTCATGGAACCGTTCGTGTTCACGGTTCCGCCGTAAAGAATGTCTCCTTCCGTTTTGTCGACAGGAATACTTTCGCCGGTGAGCATCGATTCGTCTGCGGAACCGTTACCTTCGGTGACACGGGAATCCGTAGGAATTCTCTCTCCGGGACGGATTATGAGAATGTCTCCGACTTTCAGTTCGTCGATTCTCTTTACGGTTTCTTTCCCGTTTTCAAGCACATTCGCTTCTTCCGGAGACAGTTTTTTCAGTCCTTTGACCGCATCGTCGGTTCTTTCCCTGGATCTCGATTCAAGATATTTTCCCACGGAAACCAAAGTGATAATCATCACCGCCGACTCATAATACAAATGCGCGGTTCCGCCTGTGAATATGTTCGCGGTAAGAAAAACACTGTAAACGAATGCGGTGCCGGAACCCAATGCGACCAAAGTATCCATTGTGGGACTGCGTTCGATTAACGCGGGAATTCCGCGTACGAAGAATCTCCTTCCCGCAATGACAACGGGTATCGAAAGAATAAGCTGTATTGCGGCGGATATTTTTGCATCCACTTCGAGACCAGCCATCGAACCCATCGACAGTACGACAACGGGTATCGAAAATACAATACACACAAACAGGGAAATCAGAATCGATTTCGATTTATCCGCAACGACGGTATCTTTTCTGACTATCGCATAGCCTGCGGATTCGATAGTTTTCTCTAATGTTTCCCTGTCGGTGACATCCGTATCGTAAGTAACCGACACTCTTCCCGCGGTAAAATTCGCATAGGATTCGGAGACTCCCTCAACTTTCGAGAGAGCCTTCTCTATCCTTGCGGAGCAGGCGGCACATGACATGCCGTCCACTCTTATTGTTATGCTTTCGATCATCTGAACAGACCGTGCTTGACCTTTGCTTTGAAACCTGCGTCAAGTACCGCCATACAGAGGCTCTCGTCGCTGACTTCTTTGTCGAGAGTGACTTTTGCCTTTCCCTTGCCGAGATCGACCGAAACAGATGACACACCGTCCACTCCGGAGAGTGCATCCTCTACCTTCTTCTGGCACTTTTCACAGTGCATTCCGTCTACGATCAGTGTTTTGCTGTCCATGGAATCTTTAAGGTATCCTAAATTTATAACCTTTTCAGTCTCTCATACAGAGCTGTTTCCAGATACCTTCGGATTCGTTCAGAACTTTGGGCATGTCGAGAGTTTTTATCTTTCCGTCTTCTACGACGATATCTCCCTGACACATCACCGTTTTCACGTTAAGACTCGATGCGGAATAGACGATATTGGCAACCATGTTCTCGGGAAGCAGAGGTCTGAGATTCGGTGCCTTTCCGTCGAGGATGACGATATCCGCATATTTTCCTTTCTCGATCGATCCCAACTTATCGGACATGCCGATTGCTTTTGCACCGTTTACGGTACAGCAGTCGAGTAACTGCTGTGCGGGAGCTACGGTTGCGTCCCATCTTGCGGATTTATGCAGTAATCCCAAAATCTTCATCTCGGAGAACATATCCAATGAATTGTTGGTGTTGTTGCTGTCTGTACCGACCGTAACATTCACACCGTTCCCGAAGAATTCGGGATACGGTGCGACACCTCCTGTTGCCAATTTCATATTGGAAACAGCACACAGAGAAGCGGACATTCCCGCTGCGTCCATTAATCTCACTTCGTTCATCGTGAGCCATGCGGAATGTGCCGCAATCATCTTCGGCGTAAGTGCACCTATGCTGTCCAACCATTCGACAGGCCTGCGTCCTGTCGCTTTCCTGTGATTGTTGACTTCTCCTCTTGTCTCCGAAAGGTGGAAATTCAAAGGCAGATCTTTCTCTTCGGCGAACTCTTTCGCACCGACACAGGTTTCCTCTCCGCAGACATACACTCCCTGCAGTCCGACTCCGGGAATGATTTTTCTTTTGTCTTTGTGGGTTTCGTAGAAATGTTTGCAGTTGTTCAGCGGATTTCCTTTCTGTGTGGTGAACTGTTCGTCGAGACAGCACCAGCAGAGTACTCCTCTGATTCCCGCATCCTGTACGGCTTTTGCGATGACATCTTCGGAATAGTACAGATCGACAAAGGTAGTCGTGCCTCCGCGCATCATCTCTGCGCATCCGAGTCTTGTACCCATGTCGAGATCGTAATCCGTTCTGTCCGAATCGATCTTGAAAACTTTATCCAGAAAGTCCTGAAATGCGAGATCGTCGCATATTCCTTTGAGAGGTGCCATGGCGACGTGGGTATGTGTGTTGATCATACCGGGCATCACGATGTCTCCCGATGCATCGATCTCTCTGTCTGCAGTACCGTTGTATCTGTCACCGACGGAAACGATATTGTCGCCGTCGATAACGACATCTCCCCTGAGGATCCTCCTCTGAGCGTCCTGGGTGACTATCCATGCATCGCGGATTGCCGTAATCATACGGACGGAACAGGACTGCGTTTATTTAACGACCTTGATTGAAATGACTTACAGCCTACAACAACCCGTTTATTCAATTTTACGATGTCTGGTACATCGATTCTATGCCCATTTACCGAACACTTTTGTGGCATTTTACTGAACACTTTTGCGGTATTTCGCCGAACTATTTTGCGGTACAACAGGACACTTTTCGATTAACCCACACATCAAAACACGCAAAAATACGACCGATTCGCTATGCCCACGTCAGTAATACGGATATACACGGATGTATTCAGATATCCGATGGCAAGACTGATTATCCTCGGAACGGGCGGCGGACGCCATACGGCCATGTTCCAGGCAAGGAGCACAGGCGGATTCATCCTCGACACGGGAAAGTGCAGGATTCATATGGATCCCGGGCCCGGTGCTCTCACGGGTATGCGTACAATCGGTTATGACCTAAGATCAACCGACGCCGTACTCGTTTCACACTGTCATCCCGACCATTATTCCGATGCGGAAGTAGCCGTCGAAGGTATGACCTACGGCGGATGGAGGAAACGCGGAATGCTCTGCGGAAGCGTTTCCGTCATGGAAGGATACGGAGGTTTGGGGCCGTGTATCTCACCGTATCATCAAAGTCTTCCCGAAGAACGTAAAACGCTCAGACCCGGAGACGAATTGGAGTTCCCCGGAGTGAAAATAAAGATTACAAAATCCGACCACGGAGATCCTACGACAGTAGGATTCGGATGCGAGACCGAAGACGGAATACTGTCGTATGTCACCGACACCGCATACAGCGATGAGATGGCAGAACAGTATATCGGATCGAAAGTCGTTCTTCTTCCGATAACGACACCCGACGGAAACCGCATCAGAGGACATATGTGCACCGAAGATGCGAAGACATTCCTGGAAGTTGTAAAACCCGAATTGGCAATATTCATCCACCTCGGAATTGTCATTCTGAAGGTGGGTGCAGACCTTCAGGCTGCGTCCGTCGCGGAAGCGACAGGGGTAAAGACCTTATCCGGAGAGGATTTAACAGAATTGAATTTAAGCAATCTGGAGATTAAACACATCGGACCGATGAAGTCCGAATGGAACGATGCCTGGAACCTGTGATAACATGAACGATTTCTGTCACAAATGCGGAAGAGAACTCGGAGAGGACGATACGGTCTGTCCCGAATGCGGCAGTGTGACGGAGAAAGGAAAAACAGAGGGCGTAACAACATTCGGCAAACCTGTCGCTTCCACGATTAAAATCAATCCTATGATTGCCGTATTGGCCGTTGCGGTCCTGCTCTGTGCGGCATCCGCGGGAATGTCCCTTGTCAACAATAACAACGGTACCAACGAACCGTATCACATCGAATACAATTGGACTATAAGCAAATACACTTTCAGTTGTTCGCTGGACATCGATAAGGACGATTATACATACATGATGAAGAGCGACATTGACAGAAGCGGCACCCGTTCGTCAAGTATGTACGTCAGGGAAAACGTCGACGGTAAAATCGAAATTATAAACGGTGTCTCCGATTACATCGTCGTAGACAAATACATCGAGAAATTCGCCCAGAATCTGAAGGATGAGTGGAACAAAATAAGAATATCCACCGGAAACAAATGTACATGCGCACAGTTCGTCACCTACTTTGTACAGTTGGCAATCGATTACAAATCGGACATAGAAACAAAATCACAGGCAGATTATTGGAAATACCCTCTTGAAACACTGTATGACGGATACGGAGACTGCGAGGACGGATCGATTCTTCTTGCCGCACTGCTCGATGCACTGGGGTACGATGCGGGAATCTATCTTATCCCAAACCATGCCGTGGCGGCGGTAAGTGTCGAAAGTATAAACGAATTGGACAGCGACTGCGAGGGTGAGCCGGAATACTACTACAGCCATTACTTCAACGCCCGTTATCACAACTACTATCCTATCGAAACCGCATTCTATAAGAATACAGAATGCACCGACATCGGAAATGTAAGTGGAATTTACAAAAACACACTCTTCTTCCTGTACACCGGGTACAGCAAGACATATTTCTACAGCACACCCTTAGACGGCGAGGTCACGGTAGTGAATCTTTTCTGAAGATCAGCTGCGTGTAATATTCAGTTTAAGGTAACCTATGGGGTAGGTGTCTCCTTTTAATTCGGACTCCTTTAACAGCGTACTGTATGAGATGGTGACGCCTGTTACACCGAGTATTTCGGGAACGGGGCCTTCTACAATCATCGGGACTGCGTCGAACAGATCGAGTTCATCATCAAAACATTCGGAACCTTCGGGACCCGTTCTGTACAGCGCCCAAATCGTAAAATCCGGATCTTCCGAGGTTGTTTTGAAAGTGAATACGTTACCCGAAGCCGGGATGTAATTATCACCGTTGACTTCCAACGCCCATTCCGGTGACGTGAGTGTTTCCTCTCCCGACGTAATCTCAAGGTGTACAGGCACCTTTCCGTTCTCTTTGTAAATCAGCGAGTCGGTGTCATCGTCGCATATGATTCCTGCCTCTTCCACGGTCAGAGTGTATGTGTATTCATGTTCCTGGAAGAAATACGGACTCATAATCACGATAAGCATCGATACCGAGAGTACAATCAGAAGTATCGGCAGAAAACTGCTTCCCTTTCCCGTTTTCTGCGGTACGGACCGGGAACCTTCTCCCGCGTACGCTCCGCATTTCTCACAGAACGTATCGTTGTCACCGATTTCGGAACCGCATCTCGGACAGGAACGCATAGCTGACGATTGGCATGATGATATTTATTCTGAACCGTCACCCACGTTCACTTTTTCCCGACGGATAATTATTTAATCTAATATGCTAAGCACCCGTTCCGATGAGCATCGAATCCGACGTCCTTACGGCCATAAGACCGTCAGAGGAAGAAAGGGCAGAGATAAAGAGGAAAGCGTACAGTCTTGAAATTCTTGTCAGAGACTACATCCTAACCCACGGTATCGATGCCGAGACGAAATACGTCGGTTCCGTTGCCAAAGGAACGTATCTCACCAACCCCGATCTCGACCTTTTCATCATGTATCCCGAGGGAAAACCCAGAAGAGAGATGGAAAAAGAAGTCGAAACTATGGGAAAAGAACTGATTGACGGAAAGAAAGCGTACGTCGATCACCCTTATTCAAGCGGAAGGTTCGAAGGTTTGGATGTCGATCTCGTTCCCTGTTATCACATAGCGGATACGCTGAAACTTCTCACACCTGTAGACAGATCTCCGTTCCACACGGAATACGTTCTTTCCAAAGTCGATGAGAAGATGTGCGATCAGATCCGTCTTCTCAAACAGTTCATGAAAGGTATCGGCGCATACGGTGCGGAACCCGATACAAGGGGATTCTCGGGATATCTTTGCGAATTACTCACAATATACTACGGCGGATTCCTTGACGTTTTGATTGCCGCATCCGAATGGAAAGAAGGAACGGTAATCGTAATGGAAAAGAGAGGCCCGATGATCAACGCTCCTCTTGTGGTATACGATCCCGTGGATTCCAAGAGAAATGTCGCGTCTGCGGTTCATATCGAAACGTTTGCGGAGTTTATCTTCGCGTGCAGATCGTATCTCAACTGTCCGAAGAAGGAATTCTTCTTCCCCAACGTGAGGAAACCTTTCGACAGGGAAACAATCGGAAAGATGGCGTCCGATCACGGCACCAAATTGGTGACAGTAACATTCGACGCACCGGACATCAACGTAGACAATCTCCACAGTCAGATATGGAAGTCTCAGTACGCATTGGCAAAGAAACTCGATTCGTTCTCGTTCAATACACTCAGAGCGGTTCATGAGACAATAGACGGTAAAGTCACATTCATCTTCGAACTCGAACGTGACGTACTGTCGAAAACATGCAAACGTATCGGCCCTCCGGTTTGGTCGAAGAACTGCGAACCGTTCTTCCTGAAATGGAAAGACAATCCCTACGGAAGACCTTTCATCGAGGACGGAAGATGGACCGTAATCGGAGAACGTCTTCACTGCACCGCAGCGGAAATGCTGTACGAAGAAGCCGCAATATCCGGTATCGGAAGGGACCTCAATCCCGAGACCATGGAAGTCAGAGGACATGAGGACACACTCGAATCGTCCGATGCGGGACTGCTTACGGAATTGCTTTATCCGCAGCACAGATGGGAGAACTGAATATTCATTCGGTTCTCCTGTTTCTGAGAACGGTTTTCAGTCAATATCATGGCATCAATCATCTTTCTTTTGAAACTGTAAAATTCAATGTTTCTTCAAATGCTGGCTATGTTGTCCAGCACATCATTGATGCCATATTGATATACTGATTGATTCCATAATGATATACTCAATGATGACATCATTCGCTTCGGGAAAACTCACGTAAAACAAATGTATTTCTTCGGAAGAAAGCTGATACTGCATCCGCAGTGACATACAGTCTTCATTACAGGAAACCCGTAGGAACAATCCGAAATCAATCAGACGAACGGAGCGTTGACCATAAGAATCCAGACACCCAATCCGAGCAGAAGGAACAGGATGTAGTTTCCTACCATCGTCTTCGACTCGAGGTACTCCGACTTGAGTTTGAAGAATCCGAGGATCTTAGGCAGACAGAACATAGCAAGGAAAAGCAATGCCAATCCGAGATACAGTCCGAAACCGGAGAAGGCTTTCTGAACGCATGAACAGAGAATACCGAAAACGATCGAAAGAACGGTAACCGCCAAAAGGACTTTCGTACCGTAGATGTCCTTGAGGATGAACTCCTTCTCATCGAACTCAGGAGGTATGAACTCGTATTCCTCCTCGGCTTCCTTTTCGATGATGCGTCTCTTCTTTGCCATCGAATCCCACATTAGGATTCTGTTTATAAATATTATTACAGGAAAATTATCCGTGCCGGAGAGCTTGTAAGCATAATGTTTGGGTAATTTCGAATAAGAACATTCTGCAGCAGAAATGTTGTGTCAGTTAATTCAAAAACCGTGCGTTTTATCTGTGAAAACACACAGCGAACTCCCCGTCAAATAAGGATTATATCAGCCATACGCCATTACCTTACGGGGATGAGATGGACATAGAGAATCTCGATATGGAGTGGAAGGAATGCTGGTCGGAGAAGTACCTCAAGACAATTGCTGCATTCAACAACACCAAAGGCGGCCGCATGATTATCGGCCGCAGAGACAACGGCGAATACATCGGCGTTAAGGACATTAAGGGCACAGTCAAAGCCATATCGGACACGATTCACAATAAATTCAGTTTCATTACCGAAACCCGTGCCGAAAATATTGAAGGCAAAGACTGCATCATAATCGACGTTCCTCACGGGGACGAAATAGTCGATTATAACGGGAAATTCTATTTCCGTGACGGCAATACCACTCAGCAGGTACAGGGCGCCCCACTCAAAAAAATTCTTCTGAAAGAGATGTACACTCAGTGGTTGGATCAGCCCTGCGATGTCGATCCCGAGGACATTTCGGAAGATGCATTCAGATTCTTCATGAAAAAAGGCAAAGAATCCGGGCGCATCCCGGAAAGCGTTCCCGAAGACGATATGATGCTTGCCCTGAAAACCATGAATCTGCTCAGCGAAGGTAAGCTGTCACTCACAGCCGCCTTGCTTTTCACTAAAAATCCGGATAAATACGAATACGGCGCATTCCTGAAAATCGGTCTTTTTGACAGCAAAAAATCCCTTCTAAGAGATGATATCCTGGATAACATTCCTCTTGTCATGTTGCCGGATGCATGTATGCGCGTTCTCAATGACAAGTACATCCAGCCCACTTACAGGTATGATACGGGAACTGCATCCAGAGGCACAAATTACCTGTATCCGCCGGATGCGGTCAGAGAACTTGTTGTCAATGCCATAATCCACAAGGATTACAGCATGAAACAGGAAATATTCGTGCATGTCTACGAAGACAAACTTATGATTCACTCCTCGGGTGTCCTTCCGGAAGGGATAACCCCGGAGCAGCTCAAAGGTCACCACGCATCCGTTAAACGCAACAAAAAACTGGCCGAAGCATTCTATGCGATGAAATATGTCGAGGGATGGGGCCAGGGAATTGAAAAAGTTATGTCTGCATGCAGAGAAAACGGCAATCCCGAACCGGAGTTCATATGCGCACCAAACTATCTGTTGGCCATACTCCGTCCCAATAAAGAACTTCCGTGTAAATCAGACAATGTTGATTTTGTTCTTGATGAGAATGATTTGATGATAATCGATGTCATATCTGCCGAACCTTACATCACCATCAGTGAAATCGCATTAAAAATGAATCTTTCAATCAAGATTGCAAGAAATCATATTGACAAATTGCGTAAAAGTAACATTGTATCAAGAGAAGGCGGTAAAAGAACGGGCAAATGGATTGTGTGTAATCAGCAACATTGAGAAACACCCATGTATTGAGCGC
>CAVFUJ010000012.1:0-26202 GCA_963625795.1 Anaerovoracaceae bacterium | reverse complement strand
GCTGCACATCGATCTCTTTGAGGATGGTCACACCGTCGTTGGTGATGACGACATCTCCCATGGAGTCGACAAGCATCTTGTCCATTCCCCTGGGGCCGAGACTGCTCCTTACTGCATCGGAGATTGTCCTTGCGGCTGCGATGTTGTTGAACTGTGCGTCCTTTCCTTTTTCTCTTTTTGTTCCTTCTTTGAGGATCACGATAGGCGTATTACCCATACCCATGTTCAATTACCTCCGTATTCCGGATTAACTAATACGCTTAAAGTTTGTTCTTCTATATAAGGATTACTCGGAGAACAATCACATATCTTCATAGAATCCGAAAGAATTGCAGTTTCATACTCTCCGGCAGTAAAATTATGCATAACAGCCCGCCCGTATTGATATGCAGAGATACAACGCCCGATCCGGAACTTTGTCGTGAGTTTTCCGATTCATGCGAATTTAGATAAACACACAGAGAGAATTTCATTCATGACTCAGGAATCGATGGAAAAAATCCTCTTGGAAATGCTGAGAATTCAGAAACAGATGCTTGAAAACCAGATTAAAATGTCTGAGAACATAGATCAGATTTATCAGATGTGTTTGGGACTTTACGGCGGAGTGACTGTGCAGAGAAGCAATAGTTTTTGAAATGTCCAAAAACACAGGTCGGATGTGTGCGGGAGTTTACTGCGGAGTGAAAGTACAGCGCTGACGCCGAACGGGATACAGAGATTATCTTATTACCTTATAAGAAACGGATTCCTCTGCACTGCCATTATAACGGCGGCAGGCGATACACCGAACATGGACTCGATACCGTTCCCGAGAGAAGGATTCGTCCTCGAGAAAACCGATGACAGGGAATACGTTCTCAGTTGTATGGAGGAGGCCGTATTGGCTTCCGTAGACGGTGTCGAGAAGGAAATGTACGATCTCTGGATCAGAAACACGCTGAGGATTGTTTCATTCAACATGGACGACGAAAGAAACGAAGCGTTTGTTCTCCGTAAAGATGATAAAAAGATAGGTTTGCTTTGGGTCGGAAAGCTGAACGATCAGTTCACCTGTGAATTTATAGGATATATTCTCGGAATATACGTTGACAAAGAATACAGAGGCAGAGGATTGGGTAAAGCACTGATTGAATCCGCTGAGACATGGTGCAGGGAAAAAGGTCTTACCGAACTGTCACTCAACGTGGGTATTCCCAACATCAACGCGAAAAAACTCTACGAAGACTGCGGATTTTTCCCGCAGTCTGTTGTTATGAGAAAACACATCCGTCCCGACATTCATAACGGATAATCACGTCATGATGCATACCAGAGCGTTATTTCTTGCAAACTATTATAAAAAGAAAGTCCAATCCCGATGCAAGGTAATATAAATGGAGGGCAGACCAAGTATTGTCATTCTGACATCGGCACTTGCCATACTGGGCGGTATCGTCGCTATCGCATCTTTCGCATGCGGTTTCTATGACCATACCGACAACCTGTTCGGAAGCATGGGATTGGGACTTCTTATTACGGTCCTCTTCTTCGGCGCCGCAGGATTCCTGTACTCGGACGGTAAGGGTAACCACAACTCGTTCCTTTTCATGAGCTTCGCGAACGCAGTTGTGATCATTGCAGCGATTTACTTCAACGCAATCAACCTCTGGTTCGGTGTCGCACTTCTTATTCTGGCCATTCTTGTCGCCGCACTCGGTTCCGGTAAGGTCACCGAGAAGTGGATGACTTTGGACAGAGTCTGAAAAAACCTTTTCCGGCTCCCGTCTGTTATGCCGCGGGAGTCGTTAACTTTTATATTCATTACAATCGAAAGCCTGACTTTGTCATCCCGCTCCCGCACGGGAAGAGACAATTTTTTATCAAAGTTGCATATGGCCGTACGATGGATGAGAAATACGCACTCGCGTTAAGGAAAATCGCTCTGATGGGCGGAATAGAAAATTTCATCGCGATATCCTCACGCGAACTCGGAGATACGCTGGACATGAGTCAGCAGTCCGCGTCGAAATGGATTCTCGAATTGGTGGAAGAGAAACTCATCACCCGCGATCTCGGCGCAAGGAAACAGCGTATCAAAATCACCGAGAAAGGTGTCGAATTACTCAGGGAAGAGTACAACGAATACCGCCGTATTTTTGAGTTGGACGATCACATCGTTATACACGGGGCAGTCACTTCCGGAATGGGAGAAGGCGGATACTACATCTGTCAGGAAGGGTACATGACGCAGTTCGAGAAACTTCTCGGCTTCAGACCCTACGAAGGAACACTCAATCTCACCATCGACAAAGAGGATGTAGGGAAACTGGACCTCATCCGCAGTACCGCAGGTATCGTAATCCACGGATTTACCGATGCGGACAGAAGCTTCGGCAATGTTATTGCGTACAAAGCGAAAATCAAGAACATCGACTGCGCCGTTGTTGTTCCCGAAAGATCCCACTACAAAGAAGTTATCGAAATCGTCTGTCAGTACCACCTCAGAAGGACTCTGAGCCTTGTGGACAACGACCGTATCGATTTAAGAGTGGAATTATAAAAAAATGACAGCACAGGCGGATTGCTCCGCCCGTGTTATCGGATTCAGACGAATCTTTTCATTACGGATTTGAACACACCGAGTCCGTCGCCTTCTTCGGAATCGTATCCCCTGGTCCAATCGGGGTGCGTGAACCTTGTGAGTACACGCTCCGGGTGGGGCATCATTCCGAGTACGTTACCGGCGGGGTTGCATATACCTGCAATATCCGACGGCGAACCGTTCGGGTTCCACGGGTATTCCGTATCTCCTTCGGGTGCGACATATCTGAACACAATCTGATCGTTTTCTTCCAATCTTTCGATAAATTTCGGATCGTCGCTCAGAAGTTTGCCTTCGGCGTGTGCCGAGGGGATCATCAGCACCTTCTTCTTCGGGATTTCCGAAGTGAAGATACACTTTCCGCGGTTGTCGTTTCTCAGAAGTGTAGGACGGCATTCGAACCTTGCCGAATCATTCCTGTATAATGCGGCGGTGGGTTCCGGAGACATAACGTCATCCAATGCGGGAAGAAGACCAAGTTCCACAAGAATCTGGAAACCGTTGCATATACCCAGCACGGGTTTTTCTGATTCCACGAATTTTCTGAGTTCGGGACCTACTGCGGATTTCAGCCTTGCGGCGAAAATCGCACCCGCTCTGACATAATCTCCTGCGGAGAATCCTCCGGGGAAGGCAAGAATGTCGTAATCCTCGAGATTCCTTCTGAGTCCCTGGGATGTCTGTCCCGTCAGCTGCTTGATGTGTACCTTTTCGGGCGATGCCCCGACCGCTCTGAAAGCTTCGTACATCTCATCTTCGCAGTTTGTACCCTCCATTCTGAGTACACATACCTTAACGTCTTCGGGCTTCATCACTGACCGCCTCCCATGAGATCCCACATGGGATCGTTCCATGCTTTCGTAATCTCTTCAACGGAAAGATCGATGTCCGTACCTTTTACGGTGAACCTGTCTCCGCCTGTCATACCGATGCAGACTGCATCGGAACCCATAATCTTCTCGAACGCTTCCGCATCCTTCTCGGATACCTCGGCAAGCCAACGTGTGTTGCTTTCGGAGAATAACTTTCTCTCGGCGCACATGTCTCCCATGGGTGTGATATCCATCTTCAGTCCGATTCCTCCGGAAATACACATTTCCGCTGCGGCAACGGCCATTCCTCCGTCGGAACAGTCGTGACATGCTTTAATCAGACGTTTGTCCATTGCGTCAAGGACTTTATCTGTCATACTCAGGAGATATTTCGCATCGACTGCAGGTACATCTCCTCCTTTTCCTCCGAATTTACGGAAGAAGAGCGATGCACCCATCTCGTCTTTGGTCTTTCCCATGATGTACAGTCTGCTGCCTTCGGATTTCATATCGGCGGTGACTGCTTTTCTTACATCGTCGATAAGTCCGCATCCGAGAATCATGGGTGTCGGAAGAATACCGACTCCTCCGGGCGCTTCGTTGTAAAGACTGACGTTTCCGGAAGGTATCGGAATGTTGAGATCTCTGCACAGTTCTCCGAGACCTCTGACCGCTTCCCTGAACTCTCCGAGCCTTTCGGGTTTCTCGGGATTGCCGAAATTGAGACAGTCCGTAAGTGCGTTGGGTCTTGCACCTACCGCGATAATGTTACGGCATGCTTCGTCGACAGAGGACATGCCTCCGTTGTATGGGTTCTCTGCCGTAAACCACGGGTTGCATCCGACGGCTGCAGCCAATCCTTTGTATCTTCCCGTTACGGGCATCAGCACGGATGCATCTCCGGGGCCTGTTTTGTTGAGTTTTCCGACCATCGGATGGATGACCGTAGATGCCCTGACCTCGTGATCGTACTGACGGATGGCCCATTCCTTCGATGCGATGTTGAGATCCGAAAGCAATGCAGTCATCGTTGCATTGTCTGCTTTTGCCTCAGGAAATACTTCGTCTGCTTTTGTGGAGACTTTCGGAAGAACATACGGTCTGTTGTAGACAGGACCGCCTGTCAGGAATTCGAGATCCATATCAAAAATCAGCTGACCGTTCCAGAAGAGACGTGTGTGCTTCGTATCCGTTGTTCTCGCAACAGGTGTTGCGGGAACATCCCACATATCGAATATTTCCAAAACTTTATCGACATTTTCGGGTTTGCATGTAACCATCATACGTTCCTGGGACTCCGAGACCCAAATCTCCCAGGGTGCGAGTCCGTCCTCTTTGAGAGGAACTTTATCCAAGTCTACGTCTGCACCGCATCCGCCTGCGTCGAGAGACATCTCTCCGACGACACAGCTCAGACCTCCGCCTCCGAGATCCTTCATTCCCGTGATCAGTCCTTTCCTGTTAACCTCAAGACATGCGTGGATTGTGGGTTCCTTTGTAATCGGATCTCCCAACTGAACCGCACCTCTCGAATCTTCATCGGATGTTGATGTCAAATCTGCGGATGCAAACGTCACACCGTGAATTCCGTCCCTTCCTGTGAGTCCTCCGAGGAGAATCATCACATCTCCGGGACCCGAAGCGTAGTTGACACCCAATTCATCTCTTCTGACGATACCCAAACATGCAACGTTGACGAGACAGTTTCCTGTGTATCTCTCGTCAAAGAAGAATCCTCCTGAAATTGTGGGGATTCCGACACGGTTACCGTAATCCCTGATACCGGAAACGACACCGTTTACGAGATAGTGGGGGTGTTTCATTCCCTTGGGAATCTCTTTCTTTGTGTCAATCGGTCCGAAACAGAGCGGATCGACGAGTCCTATGGGCTGTGCGCCCATGCAGACCACATCTCTCAGAATTCCGCCGATACCTGTGGCGGCACCTCCGTAGGGTTCGATGGCCGAAGGATGGTTGTGACTTTCGATCCTCAGCGCATATCCGTAATCGTCGTCGAATACCATCACACCCGCATCCCCTCTCGAGAGAATGTCGGGGCGGTCGATGGAAAAGATGAATTCTTTCAGTATGGGCTTGGAACTCTTGTAACAGCAGTGTTCGCTCCATGCCTGTCCCAGCGACTGCAGTTCGATATCGGTAGGATTTCTGCCTTCTTTTCTGAAATAACCGGCGACTGTCTTCATCTCATCGACGGACAGGGCCAATCCCATCGTCGACGAAATTTCCTGTAAAGCGGCGTCGTCGGCATTGAGGATGTCCACGTCGTATAACGGGAACGGGACATCGCGTTTGATCATGTATCTCTCTACGGACATCCGATCATCTCAGGATGACTTTGTAGTTCTGAATCACGGGATTCGCGAGAAGCTTCTTACACATCTCCTCGCCTGCTTCCACGGCCTTCTCCGGAGTCGCATCGATCTCCACGTCGAAGACTTTCACTGTCTTCACTGAAGAAACGCCTCCGAATCCGAGGGATTCCAGGGTCTTCATCGTGTTCTTTCCTTCAGGGTCGGCGACCCCTTTCTTCAATTCGATTCTGATCTCGATTTGGGCCATCGTGGAGTGGTACGCGGGCGCGATTATAATAATTGTCGGCAGGCCGCCGGAATCATATCGCACCGGGATTCGTCCTGACAAAGAATTCGGACACATCCCAATCGTTGTCTTCCTGAACTCTCTGGTCTTTATCCATCCTTACGCCGAGAGAAACGGCGACTTCCTTGAGGAAACGTTTGGCTTCGGGCGAACCTTCGAATTCTTCCACTTTCGCACCGGCTGCGGTCATCTTTCCCTTGAACGAACCGATTACTTTGGTTCCCTTGAAAATCACATTGACGGAAGATGAGACTTCGTCTTTGATCATGTCTCTGAGATACACGTGGAGATTGTCCTGAGTGTTGAGAAGGAACATCTTCTCGCGTTCCACGTTAATGTGTGTGTCGACATCTTCCTTCAGCATCCAGTACACGGTGGGGCTGTCGCGCATGAAGAATCCTTTCACGAGGAATCCTTCGTCTTCGAGTTCCGCGAGTATTCTCCTTACGGTCTGCATCCTCATGCCGATGGGGTATGCCAAAGCTTCTGCGCTGAATATTCCGAAGTCCCTGAACATTAATTTCACGATTTCTTTCAGTGCCTCGGCTTTGCCTATCTTCGGTTCTCTCAGTACGTTGTATGCAGAGGATGAATCCTGATAGATTACCGATGCGTGGAACAGTGCGTTGATTGCATCCACCGTTCTTTCTTCCGAGAACGGCGAATTCATGACCAAATCTTTCCTTGATACGGGCTGACGTTCCTCGATCATTGTGAGAACCGTCCTCATTGTTTCGTCGACAGGTGCATCCTTTGCGGAACGGTACAATGCCGCGAATTTCGGTGTGGTGTATCCGCTGTACGAGGGTATGAGGAACGTTCTGATTATGTTCCCGCATTCGGCCTGTTTCTTGAGTGTGGTTCTGTCTTTTACTCTGGTAACAACTTCCGCATCCGTTCTGATGTATCCGCGGGATGCGATTGCCTGGGACACCGACACGTATTTCTCTCCGGGGTACACGTGCTGCTTTCTGAACACGTAACTCAGAATCTGAGCCTCGCTGAATGTCTTCTCGCAGAAACGTCCCTTTGCGTAGAATCCGTTCACGAAATGATACTCATTTTCCGTGAGTATTTTTACAGTCTCACTGTCAAGATCGGCTGCGTCTTTTGAAAGAATCTCTCTTATGCGGACGATGTCCGTACCTTTCATCCTGAAGAATCCCATCAGACGGTCTACGCCTTTCAGTACTTCGGGAAGCATCGAAGGATCGTCCATGTCCATGGATCTTATCTCGATACATCCGGACATTTCCCAGATTTCCAACGCACCTACGACACAGCTGTCTCTGACGAGAGGATACACATATCTGTCGCCGTAACGTGATGAAATCTCGGCCCACTTCGATGCGAGATCCGGATCGAATAAGGAATACACACGGATACTTTCGTCTGTCTTTATCGGCTCTCCGATTTTGGGGATTTCGTCGGGCATCACCAGCATCGGAGTCTGTCCGTCGCCTACGGTGATAATCTGCGCACCCAGGGATTTTCCTATTCTTACCGCATCGTCGGGAGAAATACCCACGATGTATCTGAAAGCCGTAGGCGGTATGGGTCCGTTTGCGCGTATCGCCTGAAGCATGAGTTCCGGAACGGGATCTTCGGTCACTTCAGACGGGCGGTACACTTCGTAATCGTTTTCCGTACCCCAATCCTCTTTCTCGTTGAATGCACGGATGACTTTCAGTGCCTTGTCCAAACGTAAAACGGAAGCTTTGATGTCTTCTTTTTCAGCGCCTGTCTGTGCCACAAGCTGACGCATGGTGGCGGAACCCATTCCCGAAATCACTTCCAATAAACGTGCATCTTCGGGAAGAATCTGTTCGGTGTTCAGACTTGCGAACTTTTCACCTTCGGAAGCCATAACGAATCTTACTTTTCCTCTCAGGAATCTTCCGAGAAGGACTTCTCCGTCGTTACGCATTCTGTACCATTCTTTCAGGTCGAAGTTCTCGACTCTGTTGTAAACATCGAGTTCGCTGCCTGCGGTACCGTAATAATCGAAGAATTCGGAAATTGTCTTAAATTTCGGACATTTGTAGAATCTGTATCTTTCCACTGTCTCGAAATCGTAAACGTTGTCTTTTCCGGCCTTCAGTCTCATGTGATCGATTTTTCTCATGTACTGATCGTTCTCGGAAATCAGGAAACGTCCGCAGACCAATTCTCCGTCCGCGGTCATTGCTTCCAATGAAGTCTTGACTTTGGATTCGGGCATTGATAACGCATACGAAATCTCCTGCAGTGTTGCGGGAGCGAAACAGTTCAGGAATCTCGATATGATACGGTCGGCGGATACTTCGGGATCCGCCGTACCGTCGAGGTATTCCGAGAATAACCATCTGTTATTGCCTGTTATTCCCACTCTCGTCATGAGATACATCGACTCGAGTTTTCTTATGCACCTGAATGTGACATCTTCATCCAATTCCGCTTTTTCCGCAATCTCGTTTAACGGAAGAACGGCGCCTTTCACCGTACTCAGAACGGCTTCGTCGTCATGTGTCAGCTCTTTCTGTTTTCCCGTAGCTGAAGCGTAATAAGGTATCTCCTCGGACAGCATTATGTGCGGATCGTCGAGGAACACGGAACCGATTCTTCCTTCTGCGAACAATTCTTTAACCCATCCGTCGACGGTCTTCTTGTCTGCGTCCGAGTATGAGTAAATGTTCCTTCCTCTTTCCCTCAGAGCCTGTAACGGGCCTGTGCGTGAAAGCACGGAAATGATGTCTTCTTTGTCGACGATACGTCCGATCTTCTCTCTGAAATAGGGAACAACCTGCGATTCTTCGAATTCGAATTCTTTTATGCTGTCGCCCATCGCACGGTAGAGAACTTTTCTGTGGAGTTCCCTGAGCAGTGCGGAACGGTCCTCCATCAAAACAATATCGGAGAATCCCGAAAGGATAACGGAGTGTGCAAACGGCGAAGGAGTTCCTGTGTAGGATGAAACGGATACATGCATCTCGCCGTTCTCAATCATTCTGAGAACTTCCTGTGCGTTCCTGATATCCATGTCGTCTTCGAGAACTTCTCTGTAAGTTTCCTCGATTACGGGCATGTTGTCCATGTCTGCAAGAGCGTCAAGCAGATACGAAGAACGGGTCTGCTGCCTGTTCACGGAGATGGGTTTTCCCATGTAGTTCCTGAGAATCATGAAGCTTCTCGATGCGGTGTGTCTGAATCTGAGTTTGAAGATTTCCGAATCTTTGATCGCTTTTCTTAAGATTGTATCGATATCTTTCGATGACAGTAACGACGGAACTTTCGAAATGTCGATCTTTCTTGACATTCCGATCATGAAATTATCATCGGACATCGTCACCGATACGTTGACGCCGATTATGTTGGAAATTCTGTATGCGTATCCTCTTGAAAGCGCATCGTTTACTCTTCTTCCGAAGGGGAAGTGGAAGATTAACCTCTGATTGTCGGAAGGATCGATGTATTCCTCGATAATGAGATTCTTATCGTCGGGAATACGCCCTGCGACGGCTTTCTGTTCGCTGAAATATGAAATTATGGATTTCGCACATCCGTCGTCGATATCGAAATCGCGGATGAGTTCTTCTTTGAGATCGTCTGCATCCCTGTCGAGATTTGCAGACATTTCGCCTCTGAAGTGTGCCACATCCATTGAAAGATCGAAACTTCTCGGAAGCATCTCTCCCGCCCATGAAGGCACAGTGGGCTTCCTTCCGGAGGCTTCTTTCACATAAGCCGTCATTCCTTTCGATCTTACGAATTCGAATGAACGTCCTCCGAGTACGAAGATATCTCTTGCCGATAATCTTTCCACGAATTTTTCGGATAACTCTCCGACCATGGAACCGTGGTTGGTGATTACACGGTAATTGGCTTCTTCGGGAATGGTACCGAGGTTCATGAAGTAAATCATCCTCGCGCCTTTCTTCCTTCCGAAGGTGTTTTCCTCTTCGTCGTACCATATCTTCGAGTACACTCCTTCGTACTCGTCTTTACTTCCGAGATATCTTAAAACACCGATGAATTTCTCTTTGGGAAGGTTGCGGTAGCAGTATGATCCTTTGATAAGTCTGTAAGCATCGTCCACATTCCAACGCTCGCTGAGACTCATACCCACAACAGCCTGGGAAAGAACATCAAGACAGTTTTCGGGTATTCCCACACGGTCGATGTTGCTGCGGTGGGCCGCACGGCACATAACCGCGCATTCTACGAGATCGTCGGGGTCGAATACCAGCAGTCTGCCTTTCGCAATCTTACCGAAACTGTGTCCGGAACGTCCGATTCTCTGCAGTCCTTTCGCAACGGATTTCGGAGAACCTATCTGACAGACAAGATCCACGGAACCGATATCGATTCCCAATTCAAGAGAAGTGGAAGATACAACGCATTTGATTTCTCCGTGTTTGAGTCTTTCTTCCACGTCCAATCTCGCTTCTTTGGAAAGAGAGCTGTGGTGCACTTCCACGCTTTCCAATCCGCGTTCTTTGAGTTTGTACACAACGGATTCCGCACCGGATCTTGTGTTTGTGAAGACCAATGTGGTGTCATGCCGATCTACGAGTTCTTTCAGAGTGTCGTACATCATCGAGTTGACGATATCCGACGAATGTGCAGTCATATCGTCCGTAGGACATATGACCTTCAGATCGAGCACTTTCTTCATGCTCGATTCTATAAATGTAACATCTCTGACGTCTCCGTTTTCATCACATCCTACGAGATAACCCGCAATGGCTTCCATGGGAGCCATTGTAGCCGATAATCCGATTCTTGTGAAATCGGTGACACAGTAATCCTTCAGACGTTCCATAGTAAGCGAAAGGAACGCCCCTCTCTTGGAATCGCAGATATCGTGGATTTCATCGAGAATAACCCACTCGATATTCCTGAAACTCTCCCTGAACCTGGGTGCTTCCAGGATCAGCGCCAGTGATTCGGGGGTTGTGATAAGAATGTGCGGAGGATGTTTCACCATCTTCTGCCTGTCATACTGAGATGTGTCTCCGGATCTTACCGCCACGCGGATGTCGGGAATGTTCATTCCGTTGGCTTTGGCGACTTCCCTCATCTCCGCAAGAGGCGTGTTCAGATTTCTGTTGACATCGTTCGCAAGTGCTTTGAGCGGTGAGATGTAGATACAGTAAACACGTTCTTCGAGTCTTCCTTCCGAAGCGTAACGTGTGAGTTCGTTGATGATACTCATGAATGCGGTAAGAGTCTTACCGGATCCGGTGGGTGACGACACGAGAACATCCTTTCTTGCGTGGATTACGGGAATTGCACGTGCCTGAGGCTCAGTCAGAGAATCAAACCTTCCGTTGAACCATGTCGAAACCAGAGGTTCCATCAAACTCATGACTTCATCCTTAGTGTATGTCCTGTCCACGCGCTGCATACCATCACTCTATAATGCTAGCCCCTAGACATTGCCTAATATTTACCTTTCGGAATCTGTGTCCGTGTTCCCGTTTTACAGTAACGGATTCCGGCGGCGTATTTTTCCCGGCTGAATACGCATTCTCCGCCGATACGAAACAGGACGGTATGTCCAGATGCCAGCAGACCGCCGATAACATTATTACCTCGGAACTGTACCCTTAAGATGATGGCATCGGCAACCTACCCGGAAAGGTGGAGCATTCTTAACGACAGAAACACAGTGATAATGCTGATGCTGGTCATTTTTACCGCCATCACGGCCTATGTCGAGATAATGAACAACTGGGGAGACCTGGCAAATTACTACAGAAACACGGAAGAAATTCTAAGCGGCAAAATGCCGTACAGCGAGGCTGTATTCGAATACCCTCCGCTATCCCTGATTTTTATGATGGTTCCGCGTCTTCTGTCGTGGGACGTGACATCGTTCCACTACATGTTCACCGCACAGTCACTGATATTCATTCTGATCGGCGCAGCTGTCATTTACAAAATTTCCGATGAGTTCATCGGAGACCGCGGACGCGGAGGACTGATTCTTCTCTGTCTGCTTATTTTCGGAACACATTTCCTCATCGCAAGGAACGACATTTATCCGGCTGTCATCGCACTTATCGGAATTTGGCTGTATCTCAAAAAGAAATTCATTCCCGCATTCGTAATCGTATCATTGGCGGCAATGACGAAACTGTATCCGGCAATTTTCCTGATTGCTATGGTGATTCCTTTCCTGATTGAGAAAAAATGGAAGACGGCGATTACTGTTACGGCCGTTTCGCTGCTCGTGTGCCTGATTGTGGAACTGCCGTTTCTTATTACGGATCCGTCCACCGCATTTGCATATCTTTCATATCACTCAGACAGAGGAATACAGATAGAATCCGTCGCAAGCGGATTCATCATGCTGTGCGAACTCATAGTTCCGACCGATGTTACGTGGGTTTTCAGTTACGGTTCCGATAATATCGTAGGTACAATCCCGGATATGCTGGCCCCGTGGATGAATCCTCTTCTCGCCGCTTCGCTGATTGTGTTCGTCGGAGTCATGTTCATCAGAATCATGAAATCGGAGGAAGCCAGGAAAAATGCGTTACCGATTGCCGCACTGATGTCTCTGACGATGATTATGCTGTTCATAATGTTCAGCAAAGTCTATTCGGCGCAGTATTACATTTGGATTGTCGGTATACTGATCTTCTCGCAGCTGAACTGTTTCGACAGAGCACACAGAGACGAAATCCTGAAACTGCTCATACCTTTCGGAATATTCACCTTCCTCAGTTACACAGGATACGTCATCTTCGATGTCAGAACGTTCAACGCGGTTGCCGTAATCCTCGTGGTACTCAAGAACGTATTCACAATACTGCTCACGTGGGAGCTGATTCACCTCTGCCTCTGCGAAACATCCGAAACAAAGTGCGAAAACACACAGGGTGCCTTCGCATCGCTCCGCGATTCACTGAAACATGTCACCGGAAAATCATGATGCATTATCGAAGTCAGCGATATATTATACGGCGAATGAATTATGACACCCATGGAAGACGGAACCGTATGCAGGAATGAGGGTTTTCTTTCCAAATTCGGAAAACCCCTGCTTTTGGTCCTGATTATCGGTACGGCCGTCCGCCTGATAACGGCACCTTTGCTGACGTACGAGTATGACGCATATCACTGGGGAGTGATAATGCAGAACATCAACTCCGGAAACAGTCTCTACGAACTGACGGGATACTTCTACCTCCCTGTGTGGGGATACATCATGGGATTCATCGACATGCTATGGAATACATTCCTTTCCGTGGATGTGTTCGGAGTATCCGTCACCGAACTGTTTCCCATGTGTGATTTGGAGCACATATGGCATCTTTCCACGATTACATCTCCGGAATTCAACACCGCAATCAAAATCCCGCTGATAATTGTGGATTTGATTGTGGGATATCTCGTACACAAAACTGTTTTTGAAATTACGTCCGACCGCAGAAAAGCGGATATTGCATTCGGACTGTGGTATCTCTGTCCCATTGTCGCATACATGAGCGGTTCGCAGGCGATGTTCGACAACATTTCAGCTCTGTTTCTTCTGCTGTGTATCATATTCGTGCGTAAAGACCGTTATTTCCTGGCGGGAGTCTTCCTTTCACTGGCGACACTTCTGAAACTGTTCCCGTTGGTCTGCGCATTGATTCTTGTGCTGTATGTTATCAGAAAATATCCCGAAAAGAAAGAAACCGTCCGCAGACTGATTCTTGCAGTTCTCGGTTTTGCGGTTACGGCGGCTGTGATTATGCTTCCGAACATTCTGGAAGGAAATATAGAATCGACACTCACGCTGATTACCGACAGAGGAAGCAGAAACACACTCTACAGCATCGTAACAATAGGCGCCGCGGTCATTCTGGAACTTCTTATCGCATACCGTTTCTTCAGAGAAGAAGGAAATCCGGATACACTGCTTCTCAAATACATCCCCTGTGCAATGGTGATTTCATTCATAATGGGATTGAATCCTCAGTATGTGATTGTCATCATACCGTTCCTTGCAATCAACATCTGCACATCGGACCGCACATACACTCTGTGCTGGTGGATTATCGGATGTGCATCGATGCTTTCGGCACTCATACAGGATAATTTCAGTATGCTGTCGTCGGTATCGACGTTCTGGGGTTGGGTATCTCCGGAATGGATTGTCGATACAATGGTTGCGTTTGAAACCAGGATCCTGGGCATTCCGCTGATGTTCTATTTCAACGATTTCTTCACCGTGATGGAATACGTCGGTGTCGCATCCGTCGTATTACTGATGTTCAGAAAAGAAATCGCCGGAAAATGGCCGAAAATCGGTAAAGCAATCGATAAAATAACATCGCATTGGAAGGAGGATGAACATAATGCGTGACAGAGGTATTGTAATAATTGCCGTACTCATATTGGCGGCGGTTCTCATCGGCGAAGTGTATGTATACACATTCAACGCCGACAGCACATATTCCGCAGATTCCGAAATTACATCGGATTCGTTCACATACAATGTTCATTCAAACATTTCCAACTGTTACGATGTTGTACTCTCCGATAACGGAAGCTCCGCACCTCTCAGAGGATATTATCTGTACTACGACAGCACATATTCTTCGAATCTGAAGGATGTAGATCAGCCGATAGGTTCTACAAAACTCGATCAGGAGTACTATGTAAGCCAGTTAAAATATCAGCTGTCCAACCGCGGTGTTGAAGTCACAACCGTCAATGCCGAAGAACTCGGCAGAGCGATAGCGGATGATATTTCTGAAAATACATGCAGAAAAGGACTTATCTGCGTATCCGGAGCTCTTCCCGATACCGTTTACAAAGGAAATTCGTCCGATTCGATTCTTACCTGGATCAAAAACGGAGGATATCTCTACTGGGCAGGCGGACTGATAGGTTCGTGCTATTCGACGGCAGACGGAATTGCTGACGTTACTGCCGATTACCAGAGCATGTTCCTTCTGTCTTCGGACTGTCTTAACACCGGAGATACGGACAAGGCATACAGCGAGATTACGTCAAACGATTACAAGAATGCGTTATCACTGTCCGGAAACAGCGTGAAATACGGTGTGAAAACATCTTCACTGACAACAGGATATCTTGCAGTGGGATTCTGTGAAAAAGAATACTCAAGCATCACATTCGTAGAAAACGGAAAAGGATGTGTCTGCATAGTTGCGGGAGATTATTCCAACGCACAGCGTGCGGATCTCGCACAGGTAATTGCGGCGCATCTCTGCTGGGAATCGAAGATTGTAATTCACGAATCGGGTTCCGTAACAAGAACAACCGTCACGGGAACATCATCCGTTTCATCAACGGAAGGATACCGTTCCGCATACATCTATCTCGGCGGTTACTATCTCGAATACGGACGCTGCGCTGATTACCTCGGTACGGAACGTCTGTAAATCAGAAATGAATGCATTTCGACCAATCGGATGCGGGAGTTCCCGTGCAGATGAAGAATGCAACGCCTTCTTTTCCCGTGACGGATATGCCGGTTACGCCTGATACTTTTCCGCCGGATGTTCCGTGACCTGTCTCCAATCCTTCGGATTTGTACGTAAGACCGCATACGATGAGATCCGCGCAGCACGTACGGTCTGTGACATCGCCTACAACCTGTTTGCTTTCGGTTATGTCTCCGCCGAAGACGGTTACGTTACCGCCGAACAGTTTGGATACGGTAACCGACGAATAGCCGTCATCGGAAATGAAAGACAGATTTTTCGAATCCGGAAGATCTGCTTTGAGACCGTAGGAACAGTCATAATAGAACGTTTCCGTGTATTTCTGCATCTCGGATGCGGTTTTTCCGTATGTATCCGGAGTATTGCACACATTGCCGTCAAAGAATCCTTTGCCCAGATCCCTGAGACCGTCCGATGCGGAAACATATCTTCCGATTTCGGGACCTGCCCAGTAAATTGTTCCGCCTGCAGTCATCCATTCCTCGAAAACAGTCGAATCGCCGTATACCGTGTTGGGCAGTGCTCCGCTTACCGCCAGAATTACGGAATCGGAATCGGACATAACATTACGGAGTCCCTGAGAATCCGTGTATTTTGTGTGAACTCCGCGTTTCTCCAGCATTTCCGAAATCACGGAAAGGAATTCTTTCTGCGAATCGACGCTTACGGGATCATACACATGATCTTCGTCAAGGTAAAGATAAACGGTATCGATATTCTTCGTGTTCGTGAACACCGAATATCTGTATTCGGAAGCGGAACCCGTGAGTCCGTAGGAAATTTTTCCGTCGGAAGCAATCTCCGCGTGACAGTCGTGACTTCCGCTGTTACCGAGATAGACATACACACCTCCGATTACCAAAACGGCGGCAAATAATGCAATTATGACTGTAACCGCACGGCTGTTCACGGTACATTCCCCCTGCGGTATTCGCGGTACCATCTGAACGGAATGTAAATCATCGAAAGATAGGCGATTATTCCGGTAATGCCTGTGAGTATCGTTGTTCCCGTGATTCCCCCCAGCACAGGCAGTGCGAGGAATTCGTAAACGGGAACCATTACGGACACATCTCCCGTAAGCGCCATAATCAGCGATGTGGGGGATGTCATGTATGCCGTGATTTCCATGAAAGTCATCGCTATCGACATTACGAGATACGGTTTCACGAAAGACGTGTCCGAAATCACCGCATAGCAGATTACAAACGGAATCATAACAAGAACATACGACGGGGCACACGGCCAGAGAATCACCGCCGTTGCCGTTAAGAACAGAAATGTCAGCCTGTACGCATCGCCGTCGTTCTCGGACATCAACAGCCTGTACGCAAGATACAGTTCCAAAAATATCGAGAAAATGCTGATTGCCGCAACGGCTCCGAATCCCAGAGATGTGAAGGATAATTCTTCAGACGAAAGAATTGTTCTGACAAAAGAAGCAACTATCAGCAGCAATGCAACCGCAAGAAGAACGGTTGCCACCTTACGGTTCCTGACTTCGGGATCGACTGTATGCGCATATGCCATGATTCTTTCGCCGTACTTCGCTATGATAACGAGAACCAGGATGACAACCATCAGAGTGACGGCAATGATCATGGCGGTCTGCATGGGAGTGATTGAATTCAGTGTTCCTCTGTCTATTCCTATCCTGTACGCAAGGAAATAGAACGAATCCCAGAAATCTCCGTTGATAATATTCGGAATGTACACAATCACGGCGGTTACGAAGAAACCGACGACCGCCCTCAGGAGTTTTCTCGCTCCGTTCAGGTCTATTCCCTCTTTCTTAAGAACGAATGCAATCAGCAGGAACGCAAAGAACAGCGGGAAGAATTTGGTTAATACGGCTAACGCAAACAATGCTCCTGCAATGAAGTATCTTCTGTCAATTGCGGACATTACCGTCAGAAGAATCAGTAAGGCTGAGATGTTATCGAACATTCCGTGTACGGACGACTGAGTTATCACCAGCGGAGATAACATCCACAGTAATGCTGCAAAACATCCTTTCTTTTCATCGTCCGTGTGTTTCATTACGAATCTGTAAATTACAATTCCGACGGCAACATCGACTGCAATCAGCAGCAGTTTCAGAATTGTGTTGAATTCAATCGATGTGACAAAAGCGGATATTTTGAAATCTTCATTGACCAGATGATACAGTTCCGGTGCGAATGTTCCGAAATCCGTGATTCCCAGGATCTGCATTATGAATGCGATAAATCCCAGACAGTATCCCCAGATCGGAGTGTAATAGTATCCCGCCGTTCCGTATAAACCGAAACCGTTCTGGAAAACATCTATGACTTCGGCCCAGTACGCAATATCGATATTGAATGTGAGTGTGGGAGCGAGAATCAGTCTGATAATCACACCCGAAAGGATAACCGCAAGTAACGGACGTCCCGTCCTCTCAGCGAATGACATCAACCGTCCCGACATGCGATACCTGCCCACAGGAATGTTTCCCTGCCGAAACGTAACCGATGCAGTCTAATAATATCTTCGAGGACCGCACACGGGTATTGCGTACCTGGGTATAGATACGGGAAAACATGCGGATATACCGATGCCGTAAACATCTCCGATGCGACAGATAATATAAACAACGAATAAGATGTCAGTCCGATGAACAGCAGAGTGGTGCTATCGCTGATTGCCGTGTCGCTCATGATTGTCAGCATACCGCTGATAACCGACGGAACATCGGCGGATGAATCGTCCGCAACGGTGGAAGGACATCTGAAGATCAACGGTGTGATTACTTCGAACGATTCCGTAATCGTTACGATTTACTATCCTCTGTCAGGCTCATCCGAGTTCGGAAAGAAGAGTTCGACGGGCACTGATTCCAACGGAATGTTCTCCGTATCCGGGATTCCGGACGGAACCTATGCTTCGGATTGTTTGATTTCATTCGCTCTGAACGGATACTCCATAAGCAGTCTCCCTTCTCAGGTCGACAGCAATTCCGAATACAGGGACAACAACATCTGTTACCATCTGTCGTCATCGATAGGACAGTTCAAAAAAGGTGTAACATACACATTGGGTGACAGCGATCTTCATTCGTTCTCGATGTTCAGTTCGTACGGTGCCGTAAAAGGAAGAGTTGTTGCGGATACGGCGGCTGTCGCAGGTCTCAACGGTGCATCCGTTGTTATCAAAAACACACGCGACACAACCATTGCAAGCACGGTTACATCCGACGGCGGTTATTTCGAAATTGACAAATGTCCCACGGGGAACTATGAGATTTCCGTAAGTATGAACGGTTATGTCACATTCAACAGTACCGTCACCGTAAATCAGGCGGAAACGACACTTCTCGAAGATGCCCGTATGGCCAAGGACCACGGACCTCTGAATATGGATCTGAACCACATTCTGATGGTACTCGCGGCTGTCATAACTATCGCTATAGTGGCGTTCACCGCATACTATATGGTGCGTTCCAAGAGGAAGTGAATCTTACCTCTTAAGCGAATCTCTCACGTCTTTGTACAGATTGTTTCCGTTGCAGTCGACGGCAACGATCAGCGGACCGAAACGTACCGCATCGAATATCCATGCGGCTTCCGCCATTCCGAGATCTTCCCATTCGACTCCGCTGACACGTGCAAGGCCTTCCGCAAGTGTGACTCCCGCACCGCCTGTGGCTGCAAGATAAACACATCCGCATTCTTTCATCGTCTCGACCACTTCGTCGGACATTCCGCCTTTTCCTATAACAGCATGAATTCCGAGTTCTCTGATTACTCTTGATTCGATACTGTTCATACGTGCGCTCGTCGTAGGTCCTGCGGCAACGGGTTCGTATCCGTTCTCTGTTTTTGCGAGAATGGGTCCGCAGTGATACAGTGTGCATCCGCGGAGATTTTCGGGGATTTCTTTGCCTTCGTTGAGATATTCGATCACACGGAGGTGCATCTCATCCCTTCCGGTGACGATCTTTCCTGTAATGTAGACAATATCTCCGACTTTCAGAGAACGTACGTCGGATTCCTTTACCGGTGAAGTAAGAAATTCCATCATTCTCCCTCCTGATAGTATTCGACGGTACCGTCGGGCATGATTCTTGCGGTTGCCCTCCTCGTAGCCCAGCATCCGATATTGACCGCTACGGGCAGACTTGCGGTGTGACAGTACGCTTTTTTGATTCTGACAGATAACGCTGTGGAATTTCCGCCGAGACCCATAGGTCCGAGACCGCTTGAGTTCAGTGCGATGAATAACTCGTCTTCCAGCGCTTCCAACGCGGGATCGGGATTTCTCTTTCCTACGGGCATAAGAAGCGCTTCTTTCGCCATTTCCATACAGGTGTCGGACATTCCGCCTATTCCCACACCTACAATCGACGGGGGACACGGACGTCCGCCTGCGTTGAGAACGGTGTCGACAATGAATTTCTTCACACCTTCGATTCCTTCGGACGGGTTCAGCATCGCGAGTTTCGTCATGTTCTCGGAGCCTGCTCCCTTGGGAAGTACCGTAATCTCGAGATAATCGTCATCCGTGGGACGGTAGTGGATTATGGGCATACCTTCTCCGAGATTGTCTCCGCTGTTCTCTCTTGTGAGAGGATCGACCGCGTTGGGTCTTAAAGGAATCTCTTTCGTGGCTCTTCTCACTCCCTCGGCAATCTTTTCGCCTACGGAAGAGTCGAATTTACCGGATACGTAGAACACAGGGATACCTGTATCCTGACACATCGGCCTGCCTAAGAACTCCGCTTTCTTCACGTTGTCCATGATACAGCCTAACTGCGAGTAAGCTGTCTCTTTCGTTTCCCAACCTGCGGCCGCTTCGAGCGCCCAGCCTATGTCGTGAGACAGCCTCGTGTTCGCAAGGCGGAGGAGTCTGACGACGGTCTCATCCACTGTTTCGGGCAATACTATCATGATGTCATCCTCATACATATCCGCCGATAAAAACCATGTTCATGCATTCCGTGTAACTATACACTCCGTAAAGCGGTTGTATGTCTGTAAAAGTACATTTTTCATGAAAAAGTGTAGAAATCGCACCGAAAATGAATGTTTACCGACCCTAATCTATATAATACCAGATAAGAATAGCGAAAGAGTATCGGAAGGGAGGTCATATCTTTGATGGAACTCCTTTTTGATCGCAGAGAGGTTGTAGTTTGACCGAATACATCAGAGCAAGAGCTCCTCTGAGGATTGGTATAGCCGGGGGCGGTACGGATGTCGATCCGTACGCATCGACCAACGGCGGTTGTGTATTCAATACCACGATCAATAAGTACGCATACTGTACGCTTGTACCGCGTGAGGATGACATTATGAAAGTGAAATCCCGTTATTTCGGCAGGTACAAGACACGTCTCAACCACGGACCGCTGAAATTCGACGGAAATATGGATCTCGCGAAAGCGGTCGCAAATTATTTCGGACTGGAACAGGGATTCACCATCGACATCCACTCGGATGTTCCCTCGGGATCCGGTCTCGGAGGATCGTCTACGATGATTGTCGCCATTATCGCCGCCGTTGCGGAATGGAGAGGCGTAAAAATGACGAATTACGAGATGGCCGAACTGGCGTACAAACTGGAAAGAGAGGATATCGGTCTCAAAGGCGGCAAACAGGATCAGTACGCCGCAGTGTTCGGAGGATTCAATCTCATCGATTTCGGAAAAGACGAAGTCAAAGTCAATCCCATAGAAGTCGACAAACGCGTAATCGACGAACTTCAGTGCCGTTCCGTGATGTGTTTCACGGGAATGTCGAGAGAATCCGCGAAGATTATCGATTCGCAGGTTAAAGCGTACAAAAACAACCAGAACATCGACGCTTTGGATCAGTCCAAGAGGCTCGCAAAAGAAATGTGCGAAGCCGTCCGCAAAGGAAAACTGGACGAAGCGGGAGTACTTTTAGACGAGTCCTGGCAGTACAAGAAACAGTTTTCCAACAACGTCACCAACCGTAACATAAATTCACTTTATAATATCGCCAAATCCCAGGGTGCCATCGGAGGCAAAGTCTCCGGTGCCGGAGGCGGGGGCTTCATGTATTTCATCTGTGAGTACGACAAAAAAGCCATCGTAGCCCAGGAATTGAAGAAACACGGTGCCGAGGTCACGGATTTCATGTTCGAACCCAACGGCGTAAAAACATGGAGGTTCGACAATGAGTGATTACATCGAGAATGAACTGAAAAAGAGCTCGGAAACCATAGCGAAGATTAACCCGCTCGAGATAAGAAAAGCAGCCGATATCGTTATTGAGTCTCTCAAAAACGGAGGACAGATTATCTTCATGGGCAACGGCGGTTCGTCTGCCGACGCACAGCACATCGCAGCGGAATTCTCGGGAAAATATCTCTTTGACAGGCCTGCGATGGCGGGAGTATGTCTTTCCAACATCGCACCCGTAACCGCAATCGGTAACGACTATTCATACGATCTCGTTTTCAAGAGACAGGTTGAGGCAATCTGCAGGAAAGGAGATGTTGTTGTAGGATTAAGCACATCCGGAAACTCCAAAAACGTTATTCTCGCCATGGAAGCCGCGAAAGAGAGAGGCGCAAAGTGCATCTCATTCACAGGCGACGGCGGAAAGATGAGGGAAATCGCAGACCACGCAGTAGTCATTCCCTCGAAAGAAACACCGCACATTCAGGAAGGTTATCTTGTGGCATGCCACACAATGTGCGGAATCGTAGAGAAAGAAATGTTCGGTTTCTGATTGTAAGAGGGCCTTCAGGCCTTCTTACAGTCGTCACCGCACATAAGTTTGTCATAAACCTTAGCGCAGAGTTTACCCATTCTTCCCATCTGGTGGAAGGTGGAAACGACAACCTTCGGACTTATGTGGGATTCTCCCGCAGCTCTCTTACCGAAGTCGTATTTTATCGTGGAAATCTTGAGATTCCTGGGGCCGTACTTCAGAAGATCCATCAGTACTTTCCATCCTTTTCTTTCCACGTCATTCCAATGCTCTTTGATTACGGGAACGAAAACATCGCATCTTCCTGCGTAGAGGCCCGACATGACATCCGTGGTGATACTCTTTCTGAGTCTGAAAAGATACAGATCGGCCATGATGTTGAATGCCCATGAACCCGCCCAGCGTTTGAAACCGAGTGCGAATCTGTCGTTTCTTGTACCGACACATAGATCGCATCCCTCTTCCATCTTGGCGTACATATCGCCCAATGCCGACGGAGGGTGCTGGAAATCACAGTCGATTGTCATGAAATAATCCGTACCGCATTCCACGATACCCTGGAAACAGCTGATGGCAAGTCCTCTGTCCTCGGGATCCCTTGTGACTAATTTTGTCTTGGGGTCGTTGAGTTCTTCAATCAGTTCCTTGGACCTGTCGGTAGAGTTGTCGTCCATGAAGAAGATGTAGAAATCGGGATAAAGTTCCCTGATCGCTTTCGCCATGTTGACGATGTTTTTTTCCTCGTTGTAGGTCGGGATAATGACAGAGCATGTACCTGGCATCCTGTTTACCTTCAACTGTCTATATTGATACACTATTATAAGTTTAGGCTGAAAGAAAACATCCGGAACTGCAGATAACCGCAATCACTGACTGTGTGCGCCGTTTTTGAATACGATGTATTTGCTGAACACCCAATTCAGGATAATCTCGATAATACTCGTAACAATCTTCGCCCAGAGTCCGTCGATACCGAACATACTCTGATTCAGTCCTATTGCGTACAGTATCGGGAATAACACTACGGCGATAACACCCGTAACAACCCTCGAACCTACGAAAGATCCGAATTCTTTGAGAACGGCAGTCTTTTCCAGAGATTTGGATTCGAAGACATACCACTTGTTTACGACAAATGCAAAAGATACTCCTACGACCCACGACAGGATGTTGGATAGGTTGATCTCAATACCGGCCCATACGAACAGAGCGTATGCTCCCCAGTTCACTACGGTGGTAAGACCGCCGAATATGATGTAGAGGGTTGCCTCCCTGTATTTTCCGAAGGCGTCGTTGTACAACTTCGACAGAAGCATCTGGTGCGTTGATTGCCGAAATAATATTTAACAGGTCAGCAAAGACGGAGGATACATCCGTCAGAGTACGTTTCCGAACGTTGGGTTTTAATAAGGATAAATATGATTGTGGGGACACATTGCCGGATTATGCCGGCATAAATCGAGGAGATAGAAATGTCTGGACTTGACTTCCTTACGATCATAATTCTGGCGTTCGCCGTTGTTATGGTCCTGGCAGGTCTCTTCACCGCCGGATTCGGATGCGGCAGGAGCAGAGTAGCAGGACTGCTTATGCTAGTTGTCGGTATCGTCGTCGGCGTTGCATGGGCCATTCTTGCCGGTAACGGGGATTTAATGGAACCTGTCTTCGATGTTGATGTATGGGATGTATTCATGAACGGCTTGATTAACCTGATCGGTATCCTGATCGGTGCACTCGCTGCCGTCGGAATATTCCTCGTTGCAATATTGAAGAGCTAAACAGGAGGCCCGAAAGGGCCTCATCTTAATTTTCAGAATTTTTACGATGTTCTCATAAAAGAAAGAGAACTGTGTTTTTACAAAAATTGAAAAATAATGATTGAGGAAAAGAGTCTCCGAAGAGACTCATTTCCCGTTCAGTTTACGTAGTCGAGCCACGCGTCGTACTCGGGAACCTTTCCGCGTACAATGTCTGCAAACCTTGCACGGATTGCCATTGCGACGGGACCGATTTCACCGTTTCCGATGGCCCTCTCGTCGACGTATGTGACAGGCGCAACTTCCGCTGCGGTACCGGTCATCCAAACCTCGTCTGCAGTCGTAAGCTCAGTCCTGCAGATGTCGGTTTCCTCAACGGTGTAACCCATATCTTTGGCAACGTCGATAATCGAGTTCCTTGTGATTCCCTGAAGGATACTGTTCGAGGGCTTCGGAGTCTGAATCTTTCCGTGCCTGTAGATGAAGATGTTCTCTCCTGTGCACTCTCCGACCAATCCGTTGGAGTTGAGCATAACAGCCTCGGATGCTCCCCTTGTGACTGCTTCCCTCTTTGCGAGACATGATGTTGCGTAGACACCGTTGACTTTCGCTCCTGCGGGTGCGCAGAGGTTGTCGGGCCTGTGCCATGAAGAAACAATGATCTTGGCTCCCTTGTCCGCTCCCTTTCCGAGGTACTCTCCCATGTGAACTGCGGTGATTGCCATAGATACGGGAACACCGACGGGGTTGAGTCCGACTTCTTCACCCGAAAGGAAGATACAGGGTTTGACGTAATCCACGTTCTTGTTCTCCCTTACGGTCTGTTTGATGGCTTCCATGATGTCATCGAATCCGTATTCTTTTCCGCCGAAGACGAGATCCAATCCCATGAATTTGCATCCGTCCATGAGTCTTCTGACGTGGTCTTTGAGCCTGAATACTGCGGGTCCCTTCGGTGTCTGGTAGACACGGATACCCTCGAATACACCGGTTCCGTAGTTAAGTGCGTGTGAGAGGACGTGAACCTTTGCGTCCGCCCAGTTGACCATCTTGCCGTCAAGCCAAATCTTGTCTGTCTTGTCCATTTCGCATCAACTTCCGTTCAGCACATCGTGCTCTGTAAAGCGAATTTTAGTAGTCATATATATGTTCTGTCTGCGAACGGCGGTTCAGTTGTCTACTATTTCATTCACTGCATCGACGAATGTATGCTCCGAATCGACCTTAATCGATGTTACATTGATGTTGTGTCCGAACTCGATGTCCTTATCCGAATCTCCGACCATGAACGATGCCGAGGTATCGATATTGTATTTTTCAATAGCTTTCAGTCCGAGTAACGGCTTGGGTTTGCGGCATTCGCATCCCTCATCGGGAAGATGGGGGCAGTAGAAGATGTCATCTATGACACCGCCTCCCCGGGAAAGAAGATCGGCACGCATTTTGTTATGGATTGCTTCAAGTCCTTTCTCGTCGACCATACCTCTTCCGATGACGGATTGGTTGGTTATCATTATCACCAAAAATCCCGCATCGTTGAGTTTTTTGACAGCTGCGGATACTCCCGGGAACAGCTTGATATCTTCGGGTCTGGAACAGTGACCCACATCGTCGTTTATCGTGTCGTCTCTGTCGATGAATACAGCTTTTCTTCTGTATGCCGAACGGTCGACGGGACCTTCGATTACCGTATTCTCGGGAATAACCGCTCCGTCACCGATTACGGTGTCTTTGAGAACCGCGCCTTTTCCTACAACACATCCTCTTCCGAGAATCGTTCCGTCCAATGTCGCACCGTTTACCTTACAGTAAGGCATCACAAGCGAACGGATGAGTTTTGAATCATCGGTTACACAATAATCCTGAACAACGGAATCGTTTACTTCGCATCCTTTTACACGGGAGCCGTGTCCGGAATAGAATGTTCCCGCGATCTTGCAGTCTTTCACTTCTGTATCGGCAGGACTTCCTTTTCTCTCCGCCGTTTCGAGATTTGCGTAGAATAAATCGTACGGCCTTCCGACATCTCTCCAGTGACCGTCTATCGTGTGACCCTGAAGTCTGTATCCTTTCTCGAGAAGTATGGGGAATAAATCTTTGGAAAGATCGAAAGGCGTGTCTTTCGGAATGTATTTCATGATTTCTTTGTTAAAAACATACACTCCGGCGTTGATTAAATTGGAGAAAGCTTCCTCTTTCTTCGGCTTCTCTTTGAATTTTGTAATCCTCCCGTCGTCATCCAATCCCACAATTCCGTACTGTGTGGGGTCGTCAACGGTAGTAAGC
>CAVFUJ010000011.1:0-26286 GCA_963625795.1 Anaerovoracaceae bacterium | reverse complement strand
CTTATCTACAATGAACTCTATTCTCTTTCTGTAAAGTTATTCACTTTCTAAAACACGATGGCGACTGTTGCATAAAATGCAATACTCACTTAATGCAATCCCTCCCCAGTCACCGACCCCGAACCTATATCATTTATATTATGAATCTATATCCATTTGTTATACTGGAGATTTTAGAATGGATATGTTAGTTCTTCTGGCCTTCGTCATCTACTTCGTCGTAGTTCTAGGCATAGGCTTCTTCTTCTACAATAGGACACATAACATGTCCGATTATGTTCTGGGCGGAAGGGATATGAATCCCTATGTCACGGCGATGTCCGCACAGGCATCCGATATGAGCGGATGGCTGCTTATGGGACTCCCGGGATCCATCTACCTTATGGGAATGGGTCAGATTTGGATCGGAATCGGTCTCGCAATCGGTTCCTACCTTGCATGGCTGTTCGTCGCAAGACGCCTGAGAAACTATTCGGAAAAATGTGAAAATTCATTGACCGTACCTACGTTCTTCTCCAACCGTTTCAGGGAGAACAAAGGATACATCAGAGCGTTCAGCGGTATCGCGACACTCTTCTTCTTCACGATTTACGTCGCATCGGGATTCGTCGCAGGAGGAAAACTCTTCCACCTTGTGTTCCCCGATATCAGTTACGAACTCGCTGCATTCATCACCTGTCTGATTATCGTTCTTTACACATTCTCGGGCGGATTCAAAGCGGTATGTTGGACTGACTTCGTACAGGCAATCATGATGATTATCGCCGTTGTCGTCGTTCCTCTCGTCGCTCTCGGAGAAATCAGCGGAGGATGGGACACAGTCGCAACGACATTCGATTCCTTCGTTTCACACGGAACGGATCTCCTCTGGTCCGACGGTTCTCAGATTACGGCAATAGCGCTGTTATCCTGTCTCGCATGGGGCCTGGGATATGTGGGTATGCCTCACATCCTTGTCAGATATATGGCAATCAGGAACCCCGAAGAAATCAAAGTCGCACGTCGCGTAGGTACACTCTGGGTCGTTATCGCTCTCGCAGCGGTCGGATTCATCGCAGTCATCGGACGTGTCTACCTCGGTAACCCCTCGGGATTCGATTCGGAGAACGTATTCATTCAGATGATCTCCAACCTCTTCGGTAATTCATTACCGATTATCGCAGGACTCCTTTACGCTGCGATTCTCGCCGCCATCATGAGTACGGCCGATTCACAGTTGCTTGTTGCGGCATCCGCTGTCACCAACGATCTTTATGACAAAGTTTCAAAGAAGAAACGCAGTGACAACGAACTCATGTGGATGTCAAGAGCCTTTGTTGTGATTATTGCAATTATCGGTCTTCTCATCTCACTCAGCGGTAACAACAGCATCATGGACCTTGTCTCATTTGCATGGGCCGGATTCGGTGCATCCTTCGGACCTGTCATGGTTCTCTCACTGTTCTGGAAGCGCATGAACAGGAACGGTGCACTCGCATCCATGATTGTCGGATTCGCCACAGTTATTCTGTGGAACACATTCCTCATCTCGGGCGGTGTGTTCGGTAACATCTTCGGATGCAACACATTCATATTCAACACAGGTCTGTACGAGCTTCTGCCCGCATTCGTGCTTTCACTCATCGTCGGTATCGTCGTCAGTCTTATGACAGAAGAACCGACAGAAGAGATGAAGCAGGAATTCGACGAAGCAACCGCAGGTAAATTCTACTGAGAGGGTCGCAAGACCCTCCTACCCTTCTTTTTTCTTTATTCTTACAGAATAATAATGAAATCATTTCCCGATTTCAATCGCGCCGATAATGTTTCCGTCGATATCTGTAAACGTCGTAATCAATCCGATATCGATTCTTTTCGGATCGATAATGAACTTCACACCTTCGTCGACAAGTCTTCTGTGAAGGTCGTAAGGACTTTCAGTTGAAAGGAACAATCCCGTATCCACGCCGGTTCTGTCGCTTACTCTCAGTACAACCATGTCCTTTCCTACGGACAGTATCGCAACATTCTCTCCTTCGGAAAGAATCTTAAATCCCAGTAATTCACGGTAAAACGATATCGATCTTTTCAGATTTTTCACGGGAATCGATACCATAGCCACACCTTTCGGTAAGCCTTCGTCTGTGTATGTGAAATTCCCTCCGTGAGGATCTCCCAGCGGCATAAATACAGGATAGGAAACGGCTAATAAAGAGTTCACCATTACCGCATAAGATGAAGCCGGCACACGGCTTCGAAGGATCGATATCATGCCGAAACCTATGATTAATGCCGAAGATTTCAAACTCCAGGAGAGTCTCGGAAAGATCAAACACATTATTATCGTTATGAGCGGAAAGGGAGGTGTCGGTAAGAGTACCGTATCCTCCAACATCGCAATGGCACTGTCCATGAAAGGATATCAGACAGGCATCATGGATGTGGATATTACAGGTCCGAACATCCCCAAGATGTTCGGTGTAGAAGACGAACAGTTGGATGTTCAGGACGAATGTCTCATTCCCGTGCTCGTACCTCCGTCACTTAAAGTAATCTCAATGGAATTCCTTCTCCCTAACAAGGATTCCGCAATCATTTGGAGAGGTCCCGTAAAGGGAACCGCAATCAGGCAGTTCATCGAAGATGTCAGATGGGGAGATTTGGATTATCTTGTCGTCGATATGCCTCCGGGAACGGGAGATGAGGCTATTTCCGTCGCACAGCTTATGAAGAAAGCTGACGGAATTGTTTTGGTTACCACACCTCAGGATGTCGCACTCATGGACTGCAGGAAGACCGTCACATTCTCCGCACAGGTCGAGATTCCGATTATCGGTCTCGTCGAGAACATGAGCGGATTCGTATGTCCCCACTGCGGTGAGATTACAGATATCTTCAAAGCGGGCGGAGGAGTCGCAACCGCAAGGAACATGAACATTCAGTTCCTCGGAAAGGTTCCGATCGAACCTAAGATCGTCCTTTCCGGAGATTCGGGAATGCCCATAGTCATCGATGCACCCGAATCCGAATCCGCGAAAGCGTTCAACTCCATCGTTGACAAGATCATCAAGACCGTGGAGTGAAGGATGAAGATAGGCGTACTCTCCGAGGGAGAAGAATTAACATCATACGTGAGCGACGACTTCGGTCACGCCCCGTATGTGCTGATAGTCGACTACGACACGTTGGATTACGAAGTAGTAGTCAACGACTTCATGAACTCGGAGGGTGCGGGCATGAAAATGGCCGATGCCCTGGTTTCAATCAAGGTAGACGCTGTCATAACCGGGGGAATCGGTTCCCACGGTTATGACATACTCACGAAAGCGGGTATCAAAGTGTCCTTCGATGAAGAAGGCACTGTAGAAGAATGCATTGAAGCATTCAAAAGGAGAATCGGAAGGGAGTCTTAGACTCCTTTCTTATTTCCCCAGATTATTTTGTGTAACTGCGGTAAAACCCTTACTTTGAGCCTTCTCGCAATAACTTCCTCGGTTAAAGGCTCAATATCCATTCCGCCTACGGGCGAGAATATTATCTCCGCCTTAGGCTGATATTTCTCGAGAACGGATATTGCGTACTCCAAATCCTTGTTGTCGGAGATTACGAACTTAATCTGATCTTTCGGAGCAAGTATTGCAATGTTTGAGAAGACCATCTTATCCTGCATGTGGGATGAAGGGCATTTGATGTCCATACTGTAAATCACATGATCGTTGTTCGGTTTGTCGGATAAATCAACGGAACCGTTTGTTTCCACAACAACGGTCTTTCCCATTGCCGTGAGTTTTTCAATCAATTCCGATGATTCCTTACGGAGCATAGGTTCGCCTCCGGTGAGGCATATTTCATCGTCGCCCTCAGCCGATTTTACGATAGAATCGACGGACATCTCCGTACCGCCCTGCATGGCATACTGTGTATCGCACCATGAACAATCCAAATTGCATCCGACGGTTCTGATGAAGTATGTGAGGGCACCTATTCTCTTTCCCTCTCCCTGGATCGATCTGAAGGTCTCCGATATCATCATGGTATCACATGTACTCTATCTCATCCTTATAACCGGCATCCTCGAATCCTTTCAGACGGAGCTGACAGGAATCGCATTTACCGCATGCCTTTTCTCCGCCTTCGTAACATGACCATGTCAGATGCAGAGGTGCACCGAGTTTCTTTCCCAGCCTGACAATATCCGCTTTGGATGCGTGCTGAATGGGGGTGACAATCTTAATCGGATGTCCTTCGACGCCTGCTTTTGTTCCTTTGTTGATGGCTTTCTCGAAAGCTTCGATGAATTCGGGACGGCAGTCGGGATATCCGGAATAATCAACAGAGTTTACTCCTATGTAGATTCTGTCTGCATTGAATGATTCGCATATTCCTGCTGCAACCGATAACATGATGATATTTCTTGCCGGAACATACGTAATCGGTATGTCGGCACCCATTGCCTTTTCATCTCTGTTCTCGGGAACATTGAGAGACATATCCGTGAGAGCGGAATGGAACATACTCAGATCCAAATCGATGATGATATGTTTCACTTTGAAATAGTCCGCAACGGCCGCAGCCGATTTCAGTTCCCTCGTATGCCTCTGACCGTACCTGAAACTCAGCGCAATGGGATTCATTCCGTCTGCGACAGCCTGTGCGAGGCAGGTGGTGGAATCCAATCCTCCCGATAACAGAACGACTGCTCTTGACATTTTCACATCTCCACTGTATACCATGCGGTCTGTCCTCTTTCTTCATCCATTCCCACGGAAACGGAACGGATGTTCTTCGGGAATTCTATGTCTTTTACCATCCTTTCCGCCATCATTTTGGTCATTTCTTCGGCTGTAGTGGTAGGAACATCGAGAATAACGACATCCATTTTGGGGAAAACGTACCTCTTTCCGTCGCAGATGACTTCGTAGGATTTTCCCTCGTCTTTGATATGAACTATCTCGGACTTTCCGGGCAAGAGTGTTCTGTGGTCAAACTCATCGACGAATTTCCTGAGCTCTTTCTTGAGCAGTACGAAATCCATGGCCATGCCGTTCTCACCGATATCTCCTTCAATCCTCAGTCTGAGGACGTAGGAGTGTCCGTGAAGCCTTGAACACTTCTCGTGCCTCGGTATGAAATGACATGCCGAGAATCTGATACCTGAATGTTCTCCGTCTATCTCCAACAACATTATACCCTCTCCGTCAGTCTCATAGCCAACATTATGGAATCACTGTAATCCTTCTTTGCGCGGGATGTGTCAACGAATACTTTGTCAATATTGATGACAGGTGCACCCAATGCGGATGCCCCGCCTATGAAATGCAATGATCTGAAAAGTAAGTTACCCGATATTCCGTCGGGTGCGATGATTAAGTCTGCATCGTCGATTGCATTCTCAATTAAGATTTCCGCGTGATATGCGTCATATCCTTCTTTATTGAGAATATCCACCAATTCATATGCATCGTCGATTGTTCTGTCCACAACGTCGCAGCGCCCTTTGTCATCCTTTCTTCCGCCGGACATAACTGCAATCTTCGTTCCCATGCCGATGCGTTTCATGAGTTTCACGGCTTTTACTGCAATATCGTGCTTCTGCTGTACGGTCCAACCCTCGTCTATTCCGACGGGTGCGGTTATGACCATTTTCTTTCCCACAGGTTCGAGAAATACGACTCTTTCCAGATGATCTACGCCTAACCTTTCCTTCAGTAACGGTAACAGAACGGAAGACGACATATCTCCGCGTACGGCTGCGTCGATCTTTCCGCTGCATAAATCATCAACAAGTTTCACAGGATCCGTATACACCGTGACATTGTTCTCGTACCCTTTGACACTGTTCTTTACCTTCTCCGATGTATTGTTGCATCCGATTCCGACTCTAACGCCGGACGGTATGTGTCCCTCGAACAGTGTCTGTGTTGTGAACATAATTCTACCGATACCATCGGTGATATAAACCCTTACGGAATTATTCGGGTCTGATTACGTCAAATGCGTAATCGTCCCACGTACGTATACCCAATGCGACCTCTGCCTCTATGGGTGTAAGAATAGGTTTGTCGTATCTTGAATAGTCATCCATAGCGAGTCTCGGGCATGCGGTGCTTACGAAGGCATCCACCCTGTAAGACATCAGACTCTGGGGGGATAACTCGTTTATGTACAGTCTGTAAGCCTTTCTTCCTTTGGATTCTATCTTTCTGATAATATCATCTGCAACGGACTCACGTTCCTGTCCGATTTTACTGCAGACAATCACCAGAAAACTCTCCGCATCGACTGCTCTCTGTATTGCGGCGAATCTTTTTCTCAGAATCCTGTCTCTTACGTCGTCTACGGATCTGAATTCTCCCGTAACGGGATTGAGAACACGTATCGGAACACCTATTCCGAATGCAGCCGCAAGCGGATGGAAATCTCCTTCGCCGAAGAATAAGAACATATCAACGTCTTCCGCAACGGATTCCGCTGCGGAACAGTTGCATCCGAGTACCTGTCCGGGATAGGTGATGCGTCTGTCCCCGACACCTACGGATACTTTCTTGCCTTCGGATTCTAAAATTTTCTTAGCCTGTTCTATGCATCCGACGTACTGTACGGTTGCAAGAAGACCTACTCTTTCGGGCAGTTCGTCAATTATTTTCTCTACATACTCTTTGATATCGACATCGTAACGTGCCTCAATGTAGAGAACATCCTTATCGTCACCCTGTGACGGTATGGGGGAATGGCCGAAATGAACAAGAGCATCGGCTATTGCTTTGTAATTTGTGTGGAGGTCGCACGCGCCGTAGCACGGGTCTCCGAGAATAACGAAACCGCAGTCGGTTTCTTCGGAAAGAATATCGATTATCTCAGTTGCCCTGATTTTTAATCCTTCGGGCAACTGGAGTGCAACGGAGGAGTATCCTCCGTTGCGTATCCACGCAGTAATCTCACTGAGTTTCAGATCGAACATCAGTTGATGTACTCTTTGCCTTTCTCCACATCGATGTAGCACGGTGTGGGGTACTTCATGGAAGCTTTCCAGAGGGCGAGCTTCGCTGTGTTGAAAGCGGCGGGTGTGCAGCTGACGGTCATGATGGCCTGGTTGCACTCGAGCCTTGCTGCGGTACCGACGGTTTTACCGAAGGCGAGACGCATTCCGCTCGACACACGGTCGGCTCCTGCGCCTGTTGCGAGTTTGTTTTCCCTGAGAACAACGTGGGGGAATGCCCTGAGTTTCAGGTGGTAATTTGCGACACCGGCATCCTTTGTCAGGACCCTGTTGGCTGCGATACGTCCTGCCTCGAGGGATGTGTGCCTGATCTGGACACGGTTCTTGCATTTGAGTGTGAGTGTGATGGGGAACTCGTCTTTGAGGTTACCCATATCGAACTGGCTGATCCTGCTGTTAGGGACACCGCCCATGTATTCTCTGCGGGTGTAAGCCATTCCTTTGATTTCTCTGTACATTACTGCGGGCTTTCTTGCCATTTGCACCACCAATCATTATCAGTGAATAGGGCTGACAATCTCCATTCCGTATTTAACGATATTGTCATTCCTGCCACTCTTGATTATGGCGACCGATATAAGACTTTCCAATGATTCGGAGAAAATAAGGCGAATCTACTTAATACCGACCCGCATATCCGTTGAATAAAAAGGGTGCGCAGATGACAAACTTTGCAGTCAACATCGTTTCCGAGAAAGACGATAAGAGAATACCGGTAGCTTTGGCGGGACAGGTAATGGTGGATATTCAGGACCTGTTCACACACATCGGAGAGTATCTCGTTTCCAGGGAACTCCGCGCACAGAGTTTTGTCGATAAAAAATTCGATGAAAAATTCAGGATTTATCTCGACGGAGACGGAGGAGTTTCCTTCAGTGCATCTACGGACAATCCGGAAACAAGAGGGCAGGGAGATTTTGTCGAAGACACAGTCTCCAAAATGGAAGAAGTCCTCGATGTTATGGGTAACGGCACCGGAAGCTACTGGATGGAAGACAATTTCAGAGACGCACTCTACAGAAACGCAATCATCTACGACATTGCGGCACTCCATCAGGACATGGCACTTTCCGAAGGATTCGCTCTCGAGTACGGTTCGTCCGAAAACCTCAAGAAATTCGGAAAAGTCGATTTGGACAAACTTTCCGCATTCATCGGCAGCAAAGGGCTTACATGCGACGGCGTAGCGATAGGAATGCTTCTCACATCGAAATCCAAATCCGGAAAAGGACCGAAATACGTGTTCTCCACGGGAACGGATGTTATCAAAATTTCATTCAGAGACAGCGGAGAACTTGCAAAAGCATCCGAATTCGCAGACAAAGGCGTTGTCGTAGTCGCCGGAAAACTCACATACTCAGAGGACGGAAAGATTACCTCAGTTGCGGATGCAGAGGAAATGTGCGGAGTCGAATCCGTAGACTTCCGCAGAATCGTTTCGCCTACCGGAGATGTCACACTCAAAACACCCGTTACCGCAAAAGTCTCATTCAGGAACGGAAAATGGAACCTTTCCGAAGAAGATCTCGGAATAAGCGAATCCGCAGACACCTGGGACAGGGCAGTCCAATCGTTCCACGATTACTTCATCTTCCTTTGGATGCACTACGCGGAAGCAGGCGACGAAGGTCTGAGCGGAGAAGAACTCGAAGTCAAATCCGCACTGCTGTCTCACATAAGATGAGGTCGCGTGTACGCGCACAAACTTTTATACACCGTCATGTGTGAGGAGTCCGTATAAAGGAGCATACCTATGGCAAGGAAGCGCATCCCGCCTAAGATCGCCTCCGGAATCGCACGCGAACGCATGGAAAGGCTGTTCGGGCTGTCCGTGACCGCAGTGAGAAACGGTAACAACGAGAGAGCGGTGAGATACGTAACCTTAGCAAGACGCATAGGGCAGAAGACACGCACACCTGTTCCCGAAGAATTCTCCTTCTGCAAAAACTGCGGCGTTCCCGCCGTAGTCGGAATAAACTGCAGAACGAGAATCGGAGACGGAAGGGTGAAGGTCACCTGTCTGAGATGCGGGTCTGTCATGCGTATGCCGTACATCAGGGAGCAAAGAAAATGACGGAGAGAGAGGCTAAGAAAGAACTCATGCGCAGAGCGCTCGAGATCAACCCGACTGTACACGTCGGAAAGGACGGGCTGAAGGAGGGTCTCTTCGAGGAGATCAAAAACCAGCTGAAGAAGAACCGCCTCATCAAAGTCAAGGTGCTGTCCAACGCCGAGAGCGAGACCGAGGAGATTGCAGACGCAGTCTCCGAAGCCACGGATTCTGTTATCGTAGATGTCCGCGGAAGTGTGGTACTGCTCACCGACAAAAGGACCTGGACATCCCTCTGTCAAAAGAAATTCTGAGTTGATCCGAAATGTTGGACATTAACGTTATCAGACAGGATCCCGAGAGGATCAGGGCAATGCTGAAGAACAGGAACAAGGACGATGCCATTCTCGACAGACTCCTGACCGCAGATTCCGAGTGGAGAAAGCTCACGGACGAGAACAACAGCCTCAGGAAACTGAGGAACGAAGTTTCCATGTCCATCTCCAAGATGCCCAAGGGCGCTGAGAAAGATGCAAAGATCGTCGAAATGAGAGAAGTCGCCGACAAAATCAAAGCAAACGACGACAGAATGGCTCAGCTCGACGAAATCAGAACAGACTGCATCCTCAACATCCCCAACATTCCCCACGAGTCCGTTCCGATCGGAAAGGACGAGCACGACAACGTCGTTGTCTACGAAGTCGGAGAGAAGAGGAAATTCACATTCAAACCCAAGGAACACTGGGAAATCGCGGAAGATTTGGATATCATCGAATTCGAGAGAGGTGTCAAGATTACCGGAAGCGGATTCTACGTCATGAAAGGAGACGGAGCAAGGCTCGAGCGTGCTCTCATCAATTATTTCCTGGACACACACATGAAACAGGGATACACCGAACTCGTTGTTCCCGGAATCATCAACAAGAACGCAGTCATCGGAACAGGCCAATACCCCAACCTCAAGGACGATATGTACTACCTCGAGAGGGATGACATGTTCCTCAACCCCACTGCGGAAGTACCTATCACAAACCTTCTTCAGGATGAAATCCTCGAGAAAGATCAGCTTCCTATCTACTACACCGCAAACCTCACATCATACAGACGTGAAGTAGGTAAACACGCAGACACGAAAGGAATCATCCGTGTCCACGAGTTCAGAAAAACGGAAATGGTCAACTTCGTACTTCCCGAGAACTCCTACGCAAGATTGGAAGAGCTCAGAAAGAATGCGGAAGACATCATCGTCGGTCTCGGACTTCCCTACAGGGTATTACTCCTCTGTACCGGAGATATGAGCTTCTCATGCTCCAAGTGCTATGATCTTGAGCTTTACGCTCCCGGAAAGGACGCATGGCTGGAATGCTCCTCATGCTCCAACTTCACAGACTTCCAGGCACGCAGGGCAAGAATCAAGTACCGTCCCGAACCCCACCTTAAGAGTGAATTCGTTCACACTCTCAACGGTTCCGGTCTCGCACTTCCCAGGACAATTGTCGCAATCCTCGAAAACTATCAGAACGAGGACGGCAGCGTCACCATTCCTGAAGTTCTCAGGCCCTACATGGGCGGACAGGAAGTCATTAAGAAGAAATGATTTCAGATGCGCATAGCGTCGAATCTCTCTATGAGGGATTCGGCGTTTATGCAATCTCCTTCTTTTAACAGTCTTTCACGGAGAGAATCTTCTCCTTCTCTCATTTTCGACGAGTGCACACCGTAGCGTCTCGATACGTTCACTTCGATGTATGCGGAAAGAATGTCGCACATCTTCAGTTCTTTACCTGCGGCTTTACCGAATCTGATATCATCCTTGACATCAAACGGATCGTAAACAAAGAATCTTAATTCGTCTCTCCATCCTTCCGGGATCAGAGGCATTATCTTCGATTCTATCAATTCGTGCTCATATTCATCAAGCAATCCGGCAAGTCCCTCGACATTGACTTTCACGGGAGAGATAACATCTTTTGTCAGAACTTCAGGTAAGTCGTGGAATAATCCTGTGTAATAATCATTGTAAGACTGTTTATCATCCGCATTTACTTCCAAATCATGCAGATACATCATGGTAGCAACCATCAGTGAGTGTCCCAACACCGTTGTAGCGGGAATTCTCGGAATACGGGTCCATCTCTGCTGGAATCTCAGCTGACCTATAAGATCCACAAACGTCATCGATTGGGAACCGATTAACATCTTCACCCCCGCCAAATCCGAGAATGTGCTCAGTTCCATGGAGATGGTTGCTTTCGTCTGATCTATTGCGAACGAATGTCTGTTCATATCATAGATTAAATTAAATTCCCAATTCGTGGCGAGGTAATGCGCAGCGGCAACGATTCTGTCCTCAGCCGAAGATTCCCTGCTGCGGATACTGTTTTCAAATCTCTTCAGGAAATCTTTATCCAAATCGGGCATCGTGCGGGAAATCTCCGATATAACATAATCGTTGACTTCGTCGAATCTCTCCTCTTCCATTCTGTGCAGTAACTGAGGCTTAAGATCGGTAAGAACAGTCCTTTTCATAAATGAGAATAAACAGCCTTCGATGATTCTTCTCCAGTTGAGTTTTGTATTCCTCTCCTGTTCCTCATACTTTCCGAGAACCCACGCAATAGCCGCCTTGTGAGCCTGTTTGTCTATCTCCGTAAGATCTATCGGACGGAGGTGGTCGTTCCACCTGTGCATATTCGCCGCGTCGAATAAAGCGTAGATAAGATCCATGTTCATTATGTCAGACAAATCAGGTCACCTTTGACCCGTAAAAGGAATAGAGAAAATAAACGGTTTGGTGGAAGTACGGATCACATGAATGTGATTGCACCGATAATCTGTCCGATTTCGATGAGTTTCTCATCATCCGAGGCTTCGGATGCTTCGCACGCCCTGAGCTGAGTGATAAATGTCATCTCTTCTTTCTCGCTGAACTTGCCGGCCTTGACCTGTGCTTCAAGTTTATTCACGGCATATCTCAGAGCGTCGCCCACTTTTCCTTCGCCTTTGAACTGAACGGAAGGTTTGAGGCCTTCCACATCTGCCCTCTGTTTCTTGCCACCCTTCCCGAAGAGTGACTTGAGTTTATCCATTAATCCCACTTGCATTCCTCCTTGGGTTGCGAGCTCTTTCCTATCTCAATCCGGAAAAGATACCGTATAATTTACGGGAACACATCCGGGCGATTGCCGAGAGCAGCACATCCACTCATCCTCAGCGAACCAAACACAGACTGGGGAATTTTTACGTCCGGACATCTGCGGCCGTTTCGCGGATATGGTTACGTATATGTGTCTAACAACATTATAAACATTGTCTACAAAAATGTCAGTCTGGGTATAGTGAAGTACAGTATACAAAGCAACGTAATATAGACCTCATCCTTCGGATATTCCGACACACTTATCCTTCTGCGGAAGTACTCTGAAACCCTTCCGAAAAATTAGTTCCTTCTATATATCAAGAAAAGTATTGGGGGCATCATGAAAATCTCCCAAAGGCTTAGTTCGATTCCGATGTCCGGAATAAGAAAGATGTTTGATTTGGCAACACCCAACAGCATCAATCTGGGTCTGGGAGAACCCGACCTCAACCCTCCTGCGGAAGCAATCGAGGGAATGTGCGATGCCGCGCACAAAGGTCTGAACAAATACGGCCCCACTGCGGGGATTATGCCCCTCAGGGACGCAATCGCGAAGCATTATTCGAGATACGCTCCCCTGGAAGGAAAGAATGTGATGGTCACGCCCAGCGGATCTTCTGCTTTACTGGAAATTACACAGTCGATGATCGATCCCGGAGACGAAGTACTCGTACCGAGTCCCGGATTCGTGATTTACGGTCCCCACGCAGAACTTGCAGGCGGAAAAGCAGTCTATTACAAACTCACAGACGGCGATTTCCAGCCGGATATCGATGATATTCAGTCGAAAATTACCAAGAAAACGACAATGATGGTCATCAACAACCCCTGCAACCCTACGGGAGGAACACTCAGCAGAGAGTCGTTCAAAGCATTGTGCGATATATCCGAGGATAAAAACATAACAATCCTCTCCGACGAAGTGTACGATTCCTTCGTCTACGAAGGAGAGCATGTTTCTTTCCTCTCAAAGCTTGACAGAGCGGTCGTATGCGGAGGATTCTCCAAGATGATGGCGGTAACAGGCTGGAGACTCGGATTCCTTATGGCAAACGACGATGTTATGGATGACCTCATCAAAATGCAGTACCACGTATGCGCAAGCCCCAACATGCCTGCGATGTACGGTGTTCTCAATGCATTGCCCAACATCGACAGCTATCTCAAAAACGCAAGAGAGACGTTCAGAAAGAGAAGGGATCTCATCGTAAAGAGAATCAACGAAATCGACGGCATGGAAATCATCCCTCCGAAGGGTGCATTCTACGCATTCCCGTCCTTTGACTACAATGTCACATCCGAAGAATTCGCGATGAGACTCATAAAGAACGGACTTATCTGCACACCCGGTTCGGCATTCGGACCGTACGGAGAGAAACATCTCAGATTCTCATACGCAGCAGACGAAACTAAAATCGAGAAAGGAATGGACATCCTTGCCTCGACAGCTGCCGAAATATCAAAATCATGAAGGTGCCCAAATGACGGATACCAAAAAAGACCAGAAAAATACCGATGACGGAAAGAGCATCGACGAAATGTTCGGTACAGCGGAACCGAAAGTAAAGATAGACCCGAACACAGGACTCATCGAACAGGTGTTCGAAGACGAAGACGTCAACATCGAAAAACAGCTTTGGGAAAAGAACCCCCGCAGAAGTCAGGCACTCGCCGATCTGTGGTACGATGAGCTTCAGAAGGCTGTAAGCGAAGGAACCGAAGACGAAGAAGGAAGGAAACATCTCTCGTTCCTGATGAGCGTGAACAGTGTTCTCGACCTCATCATGGAATGCGTTCCCGAAGATCTCGCTCTTGAGGTTTCATACGCATTGGACCACACGGTTGCGTTGGCTCTCGTCAACAAGAAGTACGACTGCGATCTCCTCGAAGAAGAGAAGAAAGCCGTTTCCATTGTCAAGAGAGAGGATTACGAAACAGACGACGATTACAAGAGAGCCGTCGAAGCCATCGACGACCACTGGTGGTCCATCAGTCAGCCTCAGCTCGACATGAGAAACGCAAACGATGCCATCCTGGAAATGCTTGCCAAATACAAGCTCAACGAATGACATGTCCGATACAGTTTCGACAGCGGTCTCCCCGGGGAAGTTTATCCTCCTCGGAGAGCACGCAGTGGTATACGGAAAACCGGCAGTTGCGTTGGCCGTCGATATGAGTTTTTCATGTACGGTATCGCACGGCGACGGCAACACGCTGAACGGTGTGCCCCTGGATCCCGAAAAGCATCCGCACATACAGTATATCCTGTCGAAACTGAAAGCAGACAACATCAGCATCAAAACATGGAGCGACATCCCTTCGGGATCGGGATTGGGTTCCTCCGCCGCTCTGTCATCTTCTTTGGATGCGGCGGTAAGAAATCTTCTGAAAGAAGATATGAATCCCATGAGAATTGCGGAAGATGCCTTCGAAGCGGAATATTTCGCTCAGGGAAGGGCTTCGCCCCTCGATACTTCTACGTGTACATTCGGAAAAGGCGTTGCAATCAACGTAGCCGATACGGAATCGCACTTATGGGATGCGGAAAGAAACGGAAGCAAATGGTCCGTTTCCAGGATTGCAGTTCCCGAAATGACATTTGTCATAGGATATACGGGCGTGAAAGCATCCACCGGCGCATTGGTCGAGAAGGTCAGGAAGTACAAAGAACACAACAGGTTCGCTTCCGATATTATCGATGAGATTGAGGACGTTACGCACCGCGGAATCGGCGATATGCGTAAGAATGACGTGGAATCCCTGGGAAAGATGATGACTTCCAATCACAAATTACTGTCAATCTTAGGGGTTTCATGCAACGAACTCAACAAACTCGTGAATGCTGCGGAAAGACACTCATACGGTGCGAAACTCACGGGTTCCGGAGGAGGAGGATGTATGATAGCTCTTACCGATAATCCTGAGTTGGTGTGCGAAGATATCAGACTCCACGGCGGTGTTCCCTATACCGTGAAAACCGGCGTGTGCGGTGTAAGAATCGTCTGAAGAAAGATGCGGGGGTGTGAACCCCGCAGTTTAGTTCTCAGATCAGATCCTCAAAGCCTTCTACGACCTTGGGGTACTTCTCTTTGACAATCTTGAGGAGGTTGTATACGTTGACCTCTCCGATGTCCGAGTCTTTGATCAGCTGAATCAGCTCGTCGAGAGTCTTGTCGTCGAGTGTTGCGAACCTCTCTTTGGCCATCCAGTTCCTGTAGAGTTTGTCCTCCATCCTGTCACGCCATTTCTTTTCGTAAGCCATGAGCGCTTTCTTGGAGAAGTCTCCCTTCTTCAGGCAGTCTGCCGCAACTTCTCCGGCGTATTTACCGGATCTGCATGCGTGGGCGATACCTCCGCCGGTGATGGGGTCGATAATCCTTGCCGCATCTCCTACGAGCATGAGGTTGTCCGCAACAGTCTCATCCAATCCGGGGATTGTTGAAACCATTCCTCCGACAATCTCGAGAATCTGTCCGTTCTTGAATCTCGGGTCGGTGTTGATGAATTTATCAAGGTAATATTTCGGATCCGCTCCGATTTTACACTTGCTTGCCATGACGCCGATACCTACATTCGCTTCAGTCTTGCTCTTGGGGAAGATCCAAATGTATCCTCCGGGAGCCGCCGAACCGATGACGAATTCGCAGAAGTTGGGCTCGAAGTCGATGTTTGTCATTCTGTATTGGATACAGGTGTCGATATCGCTGAGCTTCAGCGAAGTGTCGATACCTGCCCACCTTCCGACCTGTGATTCGTAACCGTCGGCTGCAATGACACATTTTGCATAGATTTCGATTTCATCACCCATCGATCTCGCTTTGATACCGATGAGTTTGCCGTCTTTGTCTTTGATGACTCCTGTGCATCCGGTACGCATGAGAATCTTCGCACCCGCTGCGGCTGCGCCTTCTGCGAGACGCTTGTCGAAGAGGTGTCTCTCAAGCACATATCCTACTTCTGCACCCGCTTTGCTCTCATCGAGCTGGAAAACGGTTCCGTTAGGTGACCTAATGATAGCTCCGGCCATATCCGCACGTGCCCATGCAGGGTCTGCGTCAATTCCCAATTCGGCGAGCCATTTCTTGGAAACACCTTCCGCACACCTGAGAGGTGCACCGATTTCAGCCTTCTTTTCGATAAGAATTGTCTTTGCGCCGCCCTCAGCCGCATATTTTGCAGCCATGCTTCCGCCGGGACCCGCACCTACGACAACGACATCGCACTCGTATTTCGCGACCATCATGCCGCCTCCTTCGAAAGCGCACCGACGGGGCAGATCTTTATGCATCTTCCGCAGCCGTTGCAGTCATCGTTGAATTCAAGGATGTAGTCGTTCAGGTAAATCGCATTCTTCGGGCATGAACCCGCACAACCGCCGCAGTGGAGGCATTTGTTGTAATCGACTTTCATTTGTCTCACCTTATTGGTCGGGCCTCTGATCTTCGGGAACAATCAGGGCGTTCTCGAGAGCTTTGGCCTCTTCTTTGTGTTTCTCCTTCCACTCCGCAATCGGCACCGAGTATTTCTTCTCGATTTCCTCACGGTAGTACGGACCGCCGTTGTATGCGCAGAAAGGAATGACGCGGAGATCGGGTGTGACGTAGTGGATTGCACAGCGTTCTACCCTCTCGACATCGTAATTGTAAGCATCCTGGAAGTGCATCGCACCGATGTACATCGCATTCCATGAGAATCCCGCAAGCGTCTTCTTCGAACTGTCGCTCATGACACCTTTGATAAGACGTACGAAGTCTTTCTTCGTCATGCCCTTGGGCATCTTGCTTTCGTCGATACATCCGTTGAGGAGTCCGACAAGTTTCAGCAACTGGAATTTCTTGAATCTGGCTTTCTCCATGTGATCGGCCAACTCATCAAGACCTGTGACGAACTTCTTCACATCGATGAATCTCGGAAGCGGGACATACTCGCCGTCATCTCCCTTGAGAATGTATGTTGCCATACCGCAGTGGGGGTGAACCGTGAATGTCACCATCGGCTTGCCGAGGTATGCGGATGCATATTTCGATACAGGTGCGACAACAGGCACGGGGAACCAGTCATCGGGTTTCGCATATCCTGTCTGTTCCTGCACATCTTTCATGAGATCGGGAATTGTGTACCTTCCCTTCTCGAGCTCCTCGCGTGTAATCCTTCCGGTAAAGGAAACAGGCTGGAAGTTCACACCGCGGATGATATCCGAGTTCTCGAATGCAAACTTGATGATTCCGCCGATCTGATGGTCGTTGACTCCTCTGACAACGGTAGGAACAAGAACAACCGACGGAGGGTGCTCGATTTTCCTGAGATTTTCAAGCACTTTGAGCTTGACGTGGAACATCTTTCTGTTCCTTGCCTGGATGTAAGGCTCATCGGTGACACCGTCGAATGAGAGATAGATTGTATTCAGACCGGCATCCTTGACCTTCTGACAGAATTCCACACTCTTCGAGAATTCGATACCGTTCGTAGCAACCTGAACCTGTGCGAATCCCATGTCTTTTGCAGCTTTGATTACCTCAATGAATCTGGGGTAAATCGTGGGTTCTCCTCCGGAGAACTGAACAGCGGTACATTTAATCGGCTTCTCATCCCTGAGGGTTTTGAGCATAGCCATGACCTGATCGAATGACGGCTCGTACACATATCCCGCACTGTTCGCTTCCGCGAAGCAGATAGGGCATGTCATGTTGCATCTGTTGGTGAGATCGATGTTCGCCAACGAGGTGGACGACTTCAATGCAACCGGTTTTTCACCGATTTTAATGATAACATTACCGCCGTTCGACGCAGCATCGTCGGGGTTTTCAAGACCGATACCGTCTTTGGCGTACGCCTCAACCCTGAGATACTGTTCCACGCTGGACCATATAAGGCAATCGAATTCTCCGTGTTCGGGGCAGGTCTTCTTCGAGTACACCTTGCCGTCCTTCTCATAGTGCTCGGCCTCAAGGACCCTGCCGCACTCGGGACAGACGGACTCCACCTTCTTCGGAAGCCCTTTCATTGCACTGTATTCTTTCGTCGTGATGGTCATTACATCCACACTTCTATGCGCGCACCCATCCCGTGTAGGAATATAAACCCGTCGCTATATTATAAAAGAAAAAATAGGCTGGCTGAGGTACTAACCGCTAACTGTAACGTCCCGCTTATATTCCCGTCCCCGGGAATGAAGAATTCATGGTACCCGCAGGATTGCTGAGAAGCTCAAGGAAAGGACAGATGCCGTTCGCAATGGTCGCTGTCACGTTATTACTCGCATGTTCCGTATCCGGTGTTGTCTATGCAAACATGGATAACGTCGAGGATACAACCGATGACATCAAATCCGAAATCATGTCGGTCGGAGAATCGATAGACGACACAGGAAGATACATCGAAGCGGGATTGGGAAACATCATCAACGAAATCAGCATCGATCCGAACGGCGGATCCCTCGTAAAAAGAACGGAAACCTTCGAAGAGAAAGCGGATGCATGGCTTAAGAATGCATTCCCTCTCAGCGACAAAGGCGTAACGGCAGTACTTTCCGACTACAGCATTCAGTTGGGAATGGAGAATCTCAAAGTCTCCGATGACGGACTTGTCAACGGTTCGAGGCCCTGTTTCCTCAGAGCCACGGGATATGCGGACATCGAATACACATCGGCTTCGAGTGTCACATCGAAAAGGATACAGATTTCTGCGGACGGTACCTCAGGACTTCCTTTCGTAATCGACAGCATAACCGAGTTCGAACTTTCATCCTCCGGAAGTTCCTCCGCATTAACCGAGCTTATGACTTATCAGCTTTCATCCCTGGCACAGCACAGAATCATGAACGGGTACGGATCGACATCCGCCACGGGAGAAAGAGGTACCGAGTCGATTATAACGGAAACGGATGTCGAAGAATCTTTCAGGTCTTCTCTTTCCATCATCGAATCTCTCTGCTTCCGCAGCACCGGAGATAATACAGAATCACTGAACTCCAACGACCACGTCGATGCGGCGGAACTCCTCATAGCGAAGAACGGGTACTTTGAATTGGATGTTTCCGCTGTAGTGTCCCAGGCACTCGTGGCCGTTGCGGATCAGTTCGTGAACAAATGGATTGAATTATTCTTCCTTGACGATGCCGTAGACGCATTGAACAAAGTCGACGATCACATCGAATACGGACTGAGATTCGTCGTAGGTACCATCTTCAACAAAGATCTGACATCCTCCAAACACTACATCTCGGAAATCATGGGAAAGTACGGCTACAGTGAATCGGACTACAGATACGTCGGCGGACAGACCATGAAACTCACCGTATTCGGCGGAGAATACATGGACGGAAACGAATTGGTCACAATCGAACCTTTTGAAATTGAGATTGAAGGTGCCGGGATCGATATCTTCTCATGGGGAGGATGGGGATCTTTCCTCGACGACGGTATTCTTTCCGTAAGAACCGTGGAAGAGAAGATGAAGAACATCGTAAACGGTGCCGCAATCAACGCTTCCAGGAACATAGGATCGATAAGAGTCAGCGCAGATGCATTCGACGGAACAGCATTCTTCTCCGATCTTTCCGAAGCAATGAACGAAGCACTGAAGAACGGTCTTAACAACATAGAAAACGCAATGACTTCTTCGGTCGAGAACAGCAAATTCTGCGACCCTTCGTACACAGCACTCTTCAACAAATTGGATGACAATCTTTCCGAAATCTACGACGTGGATGAAATTCAGAAAAACAACTCGGGAAAAATCAAAAACGCAATACGCGCACACCTCAAAGAAACGGGAAAAACAATCCTCGACGAAAATGCGGTTTCACTCCTCGCAGTCAGCGCAACACTGTCGCCCGAATACGAAAAGGCATATGCAGACATCGATACAAAGATTCAGAATTCCGTGTCATTACTCAAGAGTGTTCTTACGAAAGTTCCCGGTGAAAACGATGAGAACATCAAGGCCCTTCTGGGACTTACACTTAAAGCAGTCATGAAGACGGACATCGTAAGCAATGCGGTGACATCTATCGTAAAGAACATGACCGCGGATATCTCGGAATACCAGGAATTCAACACAAAATCGACTGTGATCGATCTCGAAAACAGCGATTCTTTCAGACTCACAGACGGCGACGGAAATGTCTTCACCGAGTATGTCTCAATAGAAGATGACTACGATCTTGACATTAAAATCATACAGCCCAGGTCCAACAAATCGAAATGTATCCACAACATCGGAATCACCGAATTCAATCTCAGTCCGTACACAACGGTTTTCACAGTTTCCCTGAACGGAGATGTCGGTTATTCCGTAAGTTCCGCATCCCCTGTCCTCAGCGCACTCGGATGGTCCGACGCAGCATCGAAAGGAAACTTCTCCGTAACAACATCCTTTGACATCGCATGTGTCAGCGGTTGGGCGCTTACGGGTGTCGAATACACCAAGAGCTCCAACATCATCACCGAAGCGGTCAGACTTCTCCTGAAAGCAGCCGAACCTCTGTTCGAACCTCTGAAAGAAGTGTTCATCGCACTGAAACAGCTGTCCGACCTCTGCAGCACCGCAATCGTCGAAATCAGCTCGTACGTGAACGCAATGATTTCGGAATTCTACGATAAAATTATGGGACCCATCGAAAAAATACAGGAAATCATCGAGAGCCAGCTCATGGCAATCTTCGATGTGACCTTTGACGTCGGACTCGGATATCAGTCGTTCACTTTCAGCTTCTACGGCATGGCTCTTACTGTTGAGTTCAGGGCTGCAACACTCACACAGAACACAAAATCACTGTGTAAAGTCAAGCTTGCAACCGAAATCGGAGAAACATCGATCGAAGCGGGATTCGAAGTAAAATACAACGAAAAGAACGGAATCATGTTCAAAGGAACCGGAAAAGTCGAAGCAGACGATTGGGCCGTTGACCTCACAATAGATCCGTTCATGAAGTTCAGCAAGAAGATCCTCAGCGCAACGGGAACAATCAGAGGAATCGATTTCACTGCGGTAATGCCTGAAATCGTTCAGTACGATCAGATCGAAGCAAGCGTATCCGACATACCCGGAGTGGGAGATATTCTCTCAAACATTCCTCTCCCCATTCCCGGAGTGAAAGGAAGCTTCGACATGGGTGTCGACCTCAGATACAACATGCCGATTCAGACCGGACTCATGATCAACGAGTTCGAATCAAACCCCGCAGGCGAGGACAGAGGAAAAGAATTCGTCGAACTCTACAACGCAACAGGTTCGACAGTCGATCTTTCCGGATACAGATTGGTTCCCGGATCAAACGAATCGAAAGCAATCGAACTCACCGGAACAATCAAACCCTTTGAGAAGAAAGTGTTCTACTTCGACGGCCTTTCTCTTAAAAACACAGGAAAGACGGGAAGTCACAGCGGAGAGTCGGTTACACTCTACGACGCAGACGAAAACATCGTGGATTCCACTCCCTGGAAGAGCGACAGCGCAAACGACGACAGCACATGGCAGAGATCCTCGGACGGTTCGAAAACATGGATGTTCAAGAAGGGAACACCGGGAAAGAGTAACGGTGTGGTAATCAAAACAAACGCAATTGCAGAGACATTCATCATCGACAGTCTGAAAACCGCAGGTGAAAAAGCACTGTACCAGATGGGCAACCATCTTACATCCGTCGAAGAAGTCGCGGAATTCCTCAAAAGAATGCTGGAAATTTTTATCGAGACAGTCATAGAAAAAATCGCAGACATGCTCGTATCCGCAGCGGTATTCATTCAGATGGAACTTTCGGACATTGCGGGAACACAGCACGCAGGAGTTAAACTCTCATTGGAAATGAACTCCGAACTGATCGAAGAAGGACTCACCTGGCTCATCTCCCAGACAGGTCTCCTCGGTTCATACGTCAAAACACCGGAATGCTCCGATCCTTTGGACATTGTCTGCAACGACACATACTTCCGCACAACGGTCTACACAGGAATGAGCGCACCCAAGATCCTGAACAAGAACGTCGACGGAATGGAAATCACAGTGGGATTGTCGGTGGGAGTAAACATCTCCGGACTGTTCACTGTCTGCGGTAACGAAAGAGGAACATGGAAAGTGGACGCAGGAGTCGTAATCGAAGACTGTCCCTTCGAATTGGCGGTAAAGAAACTCAGCAAAGAGAAAGGAGAACACTGCGATATGTGGCTCCTCAGGATGCAGTTCAGCAAATCGGAATGAAGACAACCCAATCCATTAAGAACAGGCAGTATATAGGGAGGGACATGGCAAAGTCCTACAGAATACCGACCGTTCTCTCAGCAGAGGAGCTTACAGACAAGGCATTCCATAGGGCATCCAAGATTACCGTGAACGGTACCAATGCCCTCGACACCAAGAAGAAAACAACCTTGGCGAAGATTACCGCATCGGGAGATATCGTCAAAGATACGTTCACGGGATATGTCAACAAGTTCCCGCGTATCGAGAAGGATGACGATTTCTTCCCCGAGTTGGTTGATTTAGTCATAGGTATCGACAGGTACAAAAAATCCCTCGGAGCCATGAACTGGGCTGCGGGAAAGACGGAAAGACTGAAAACGGAAGCTCTCAGGAACGTAAGACGTTCGAAAGACGGCTCCGTAATCGATTCGGTAAGAAGCAGTTTCTACGGAAGGTTATCGTCGATTATCAGACAGGTGAAAGACGAACTCGACTTCCTTCAGGAATGCAAAAACAAGTTCAGAGCGCTTCCCGCAGTGGATTCCAAAGTCGCTACATTGGTCGTAGCGGGATTCCCGAATGTGGGTAAAAGCAAACTCGTTTCCACACTCTCGAGTGCAACTCCGGAAATCGCACCGTATCCGTTCACCACCAAAGGTATCGTAATCGGTCATATGGACGACGACTGGAGAAAGTACCAGATCATCGATACGCCCGGTCTTTTGGACAGGAGTATCGACGAAAGGAACGATATCGAAAAACAGGCCATCCTCGCCCTCAGGTATCTCACGCATGTGATGATTATCGTCATCGATCCGTCGGAAACCTGCGGATACAGCATGGAAAAGCAGTTGGCTCTTCTTGATTCAATCAAAAGAGGATTCGAAGGAGTTCCGATTATCGTCGCCGAGAGTAAAAGCGATATTTTGGTAAGAGAAGACAGCGGCAACATTCATTTCTCAGCCGAAACAGGTGAGAACATGGATGAACTGCGCGACATCATCGTGAAAGAACTGAGGAAAATCAGGTTCGAGGAAGAATAGATGCCCGCACGCAAGGTAGCATACAGTGAGGAGATGGAAGAATACTTCCGCAATATGCTCGCGAACTGTAACGAATGTTATGAAGTTGCCGAGAAAGCAAGATCCCTCGGCCGTGATACGGAAACTTTTGTGGAAATTCCCCGTGCGGATGATTTGGCATCGCGCTGTGAGAAACTTCTCGCCGATTACGGCGTAGGAGAGATTGCGGACGACATCAGAAGACTCACCGATGAATACCATAACAGAGAATTGGTGTGTCTCAAAGTTGCGGAAGAAGTCGCAAAGAGACCTGCGGAAAGACCCGAATTGGCTATCGACAGAGCCATAAGGGTGGGTCTTGCGGTTCTTACCGAAGGAGTTCTCGTCGCGCCTCTCGAAGGATTGGCCGACACCAAGATTAAGAAAAACGCAGACGGAAGCGAATACATCGATCTGATATTCGCAGGTCCGATCCGTGCGGCCGGAGGTACGGCACAGGCTATGAGTGTTCTCATCGCCGATGTCGTCAGACAGGTCGTAGGCATAGGAAAGTACATTCCGACTGAACCGGAAATCGACCGTTTCATTGAAGAAATTCCGTTATACAGACAGTGCCAGCACCTGCAGTATACACCGTCTCCGAAAGAGATTCAGCTGATTGTCGGAAACTGTCCGATATGTATCGACGGTGAAGGTACCGAACAGATGGAAATCTCCGGATTCAGGGATCTTCCCAGGATCGATACCAACAGAGTCAGAGGAGGCGCCTGTCTCGTTATTGCGGAAGGACTGTGCCAAAAGGCACCTAAGATCAAGAAACACGTCGACAAGCTCAAACTCACAGGCTGGGAATTCCTTGACGAATATCTCAAAGGAAAAGGAGCGTCGACAAGTTCCAACTCCGAAGGCAGAGTACTGAAACCCGCAGATAAGTATCTCAAAGATATTGTCGCAGGACGTCCGATATTCGGATATCCTTCGAGAGTAGGTGCATTCAGGCTCAGATACGGAAGAGCCAGAACATCGGGTTTGGCATCGCTGGCATATTCGCCTGCGAGTATGTTCATACTCGACGAATTCCCCGCATTGGGAACTCAGCTGAAGATCGAAAGACCCGGTAAGGCATGTGTTGTCACACCCTGTGATAAATTGGAAGGTCCCATTGTTCTTCTCAGGAACGGAGATCTCGTTCAGTGCAATACCAAAGAAGAAGCTCTTGCGGTAAGAAAAGATATCTCGGAAATTACCGACTCGGGCGAAGTACTCGTACCGTTCGGTGAATTCTGCGAGAACAACCACTTCCTCGTACCTCCGGGATATCCTATCGAATGGCATAAACTCGAACTCAGAAAAGCAGGAGAACTTCCCGCAGATTGGGAACATCCCACATGGGAACGTGCCCTTGAAATGTCGAGAACAATGAATGTGCCGTTACATCCGGACTTCAATCTGTTCTGGTTCGATGTGGAAGTTGAGAGACTTAAAGATTTGAGAAAATACATTCTCGAAAACGGTTCGTTTACAGACGGAAAACTTGTAGTAAAGAACGAACACACAGACAAGAGAATCCTGGAAGATCTCGGTGCTCTGCACAAAGTCCGTGAAGGAAACATCATAATCGAAAGATATGCAGTTCCGCTGATTGCAGGTTTGGGATTGGCTGTAAAAGACGGTAAAATCATTGAAAACGCACCCTTTGAAGGTGATGATCCCCTTACTGCAGTAAGCGGTGCAATGGGAATCGAGGTACGTGCCAGAGCACGTACCAGGATCGGAACCAGAATGGGAAGACCCGAAAAGGCAAAAGACAGAAGCAGCGGTAACTCCGCCTTCGGTCACGGCCTCTTCGCCGTAACGGACGCACCCTGTGTCAAGAAATCCCTGAAAGAAGCGATGGCGACTCAGGAACGTGCGAGATTCATGACCGCCGATCAGCTTAAGGCAGTGGGAATCAAAGCGAATAAGTACGGACTTCTCATTGATTATGCGGAGAGAATGTGCCCCAAGTGCGGTGAAAAGACTTACCGTTCATGGTGCAGGAAATGCAACGTGCACACAACACCTCCCGTTGTATCGAAAGATGCTCCCAAATTCGACAGACCCCTTATTCCCGTCGATATCAGACAGGAATACAAAGATGCCATGGAATTACTCGGCATCAACGATATCGGAGACATGAAGTGTGTCGAAAACTTCACTTCCATCCTCAAAACACCGGAGCCCATCGAGAAAGGTATCCTGAGGGTGAAGAACGATCTGATCACATACAAAGACGGTACAATCCGTTTCGATATGACAGATATCCCGATTACACACTTCAAACCCAGGGAAATCGGACTTCCGATAGAAAAAGCACATAAATTGGGCTATACACACGATTGGAACGGAGATCCTCTTGTCGACGGAGATCAGATCTGCGAACTGAAGGTTCAGGACGTCATTCCGAACGCGGACTGCGGTACGCATTTGGTAAAAGTTGCGACATTCATCGATGACCTTTTGGAAAAATTCTACGGCCTTCCGAGATACTACAACGTGAAGACACCTACAGACATGATAGGTCACATGACCGTCGGATTGGCACCGCATACCTCCGGAGGCATTCTCTGCCGTTTGATTGGATACACTAAGATGAGCGGCTGTCTGGGTCATCCGTTCTTCCACGCCGGAAAGAGAAGAAACTGCGACGGAGATGAGGACTGTATCATGCTCTTATTGGACGGTCTTCTCAACTTCTCGAAAGTTTACATTCCGAGCAGCAGAGGCGGACTTATGGATACTCCTCTCGTTCTTACGACAAAACTCGATCCTAACGAGATCGATAAGGAAGCACACAACGTCGACTGTCTCAGAGAGTATCCTATAGAACTATACGAAGCCGCAATGCAGCTCAAAGACGCAAAAGATGTTGAAG
>CAVFUJ010000010.1:0-28035 GCA_963625795.1 Anaerovoracaceae bacterium | reverse complement strand
TTCGTTCGCGTCTGTGTTCTCTTTCCTTCTGTCAAGTTAATTAGTTTCTAAAACAAAGACGCTTATATCCGAGCATGTAATCCGGAGAGGTGCGATGATAACCTTAGGCATTGAAGGGACCGCCCACACGCTCGGCGTAGGTATCGTAGACAGCGAGAGGAAGGTGTTAGCCAACGTCTTGGACATGTACAGACCTCCGGAGGGAGGACTGCATCCGAGGGAGGCTGCAAATCACCATGCGGACGTAGTTCCCGGACTTATCGTCAAAGCTCTGGAAGAAGCAGGGGTGACGATGAAGGATATCGATGTCGTGGCATTTTCCAAAGGTCCGGGATTGGGTCCGTGTCTGAGAGTTGCGGCGACAGCCGCAAGATCTCTGTCTGTTTCACTGAAGAAACCGATTGTAGGTGTGAATCACTGCGTAGCGCACGTAGAAATAGGAAGAGCTACGACAGGATGTCACGATCCCGCATTGCTGTATGCATCCGGAGGAAACACGCAGATCATCGCATTCGCAGACGGCAAATACCGTATTTTCGGCGAAACCCTCGATGTCGGAATAGGAAATATGTTCGACAAACTCGGAAGAGAACTGGGTTTGGGATATTACGCAGGACCGACTATCGAAAAACTTGCGAAAGAAGGAGACAAACTTCTTGAGTTGCCGTATTCCGTCAAAGGAATGGACATTTCATTCTCGGGAATCATGACCGCTGCGATAAGTCTCTACAAGAAAGGTTACCGTCTGGAAGATATTGCATTCTCCGTACAGGAAACATGCTTCGGAATGCTTGCCGAAGTCACCGAAAGAGCGATGGCCCACGTAGGTAAAGATGAGGTATTACTCGGAGGGGGAGTTTCCCAGAATTCACGTCTCAGAGGCATGATCGAAGAGATGGCCAAAGAACGCGGAGCGAAGATGTTCGTACCCGACAGAAGGTTATGTGTGGATAACGGCGCTATGATTGCGTGGCTCGGAAATCTGATGTATTCTTCCGGAGTAAGAATGTCGATAGAAGATACTACCGTAGAGCAGAGATTCAGGACGGACGAAGTAAACGTCACCTGGAGGAGCTGAACTGCTCTCCGACGATTCTGTCCGCTTCTGTAAGGAATATCTTTTCGTTTCCGCAGGGGAACGAACCGCCGCTTGCGACTTTGTGCCCTCCGCCTTCTCCGCCCGCTGCGGAACATGCGTCGAACATTACTTTTGACAAATCCAATCCTTTATCGAGAAGTGCGGTTGTTCCTCTCGAGGAAACACTCACTTTCTCTTCGGAACTGTTTACCGAGATTACGGGTTTGTTTCTGTCTGCGATGTAACGCATCGCAATTCCCGCGATAACGCCGCCGTATCCGCTTTCCGAAGAATCGAAGTACTGAATGTTTTCCGTCTCGGTGAGACCTTTCCTGTCAAGTGCTAAAACCGCTTCGAGAATTTTTATATCGTATTCGTCACGGAGTGACATAGCTTCCGCAAGAGCATCTTTGTCACTGAGACATAACGCAATACCCAATCCCTGGAAGAGCATACGTCCGCATGCATCGAGAATTTCAGCCAAAGATTCCGCATCCATGCTCCAGCCCATAAGATAGTAACGGGTGTTGGTTAATTCCTTCATTACAGGTGTTGTAACACCTTGCTGAACGAGTCTGACGGCAATCATCGAAGAGAGTTTTCTTCTTTCGTCATCCGTCAGGGTGATGAGGCTCATATCTTCGCCGATGTCTGCATCTTTCAGTAATTTCGATACTGCATCATGATTTCCCGTGATTCCTCTGATGTAGGGTTCCGTACCCTTATACAGAGACTGTACGAGAGGTCCCGACGGGATAATCGAACCGGGAATTTCTTTGATGTAGCCTCTCTTCACACCTTCTTCGAGAAGATAGGGATTGAAACCGCTCAGTCCTTTGAGATGCTGTTTGTCTCCTACGATTCCTCCGAATGCAATCTGAACCAGGTCCCAGTTGTCTTCGTTCATCGTTACCGCAAACAGAAGAGACACAGTCGCACCGCACGCACCCGTTCCTCCGTCTGTGCCGTAAAGAATCGGATTGATGTATGTTATTCTCGTTGCTTCGTCACGTACTGTGTGGTGATCCAAAACAACGATATCGCAGGACATTTCATCTAACTCGCGGATATACGAAGCACCCAAATCCGCAATGACGATACATTCGGCATCGCAGTTTTTCACAATCTCCATATTGTCCGCATTCAGAGTTTTGAATGTGGTAATCCTGAATTCCTTGCCTGCTCTGAGAAGAGTGTTGGCTAAAATACCTGCAGACGAAAGACCGTCTGCGTCATAATGTGTGTAAACTTGGATAAATCCGTGGCTGCGGACGATGTCCGCAGCTTTGGATAAATCCGAAAGGAGTTTGGAAGGAAGGACGTTACCGCCCATGAATCCTCACTTAAGCATAAGCTCCGCTGTGTTGAGTGAGTATTTCCAGTCCGTGGGGAGAACGCCGTTCTTTTTGTAGTAGCGTTCAAGCCTTCTGATCCTGGCCTCGATCAACATAAGACCTCTCTTGTTGGAGACGTCTCCGCGGTTTTCTTTGAGGTGGACGTTAAGATCGATGGCCCTTCTCATGAGGTTTGCGATGTCTTCCGGAAGTGCCGGTGCGACTCCTTCCTCCTTCATGATCTGTGTGACCGTCTTTCCTGTTGCAAGCTTTACGTCCGGAACTCCGTACTGATCCCTCAGCACAAGACCGATCTTTGCAGATCCGTTACCGTCTTTTGCCATTTTCACAATGATGTCTTTAATCTCGGTGGCAGAGATTGTGACCCATGTGGGGTTCTCGGTGATCAGCGGGCGCTTCGAACACGACTTGCCCTTTCTTCTTGCGTGCATTCTTGCCATTTTTATTCCTCTGAATAATTCAGGCGGCGAGGCTGAGTTTCCTTTATCTCATTCGTGTATATAAAGGGAATGTGCCTTCCTATCTGGAAGAGTCAACCGTCTTCCGGGCCCATTCTATGACCTGTTCGTACTCGTCTGTATCGAAAGACAAATCCGAAGGAAGACTGTCGAAGAGCTTACTTTCCATCTCTCCGTCGGATACTTTCTTTTTGAGTATCGCGGAATATACGTCGCAGTAGCCGATACTCATTCCTGAGATGACATCAACTTCGTATCCCGATTCTTCAAGAAATTCACGTTTTGCGGCTTCTTCTGCGGTTTCTCCCGTTTCGATTCTTCCGCCGGGCATCTCCCATCCCTTTCTCTTGGGATTGAAGACCATCATAAACTTTCCTTCCGATATTGCTACGCTGTAAACGGTCTTCTGCTTCTCGATGACGATCATCGCATGATCTTTCTCATACGGTGCGAGATCCACAACTTCCAGAACTTTGCATCCTCTCTCTTTGATACGCTTTACGGATGCATCGAAAATATCCTTCGGATCTGCAGTAACATCTTCGGAACGTGCCTTCACGCTTACCATACCGTATCTTGCGTTGAAGCGTTCCATATTGTCGATAAGAATGTCAGCCTGTCTCTTCTGTGCCACATCTTCGTAAACTATGTCCGCATGCTCTATTGCAAACGCATACTCATCCGGTTTCGTAGCATCTCCGAGAATAGGCATCATGTTGTCCCTTCCTTCGGAAGTTCTCACCAAATCCCTGAAAGATCTCGGTGAGAATTCTACGCAGTAAACTCTTCCTTCGGAAACGATATCGGAAACGTGCGAACAGGTCGTACCGCTTGCAGCCCCCAAATACAGAACATGGGAATCCTTGCGGAACGGGAAAGTCTTTCCTCCGCACATGATGTACGCGGAGAGTTTGCTTCTTCTGGGTATCCATTCCCTGTATTCTGTGTCGTGAATCTTCAGAAGACGTTCTCCGTACACTCTGACGCCGGGATTGCGGGATATCGTGTAGATATTCCTCCTTTCGGTGAAGACTCCGCACATCTGTTCCAGGGGTTCCATGTACATCGCCATGGTACTTTACGATAAAACTATTATCACGCTCGGATGTACGCAGGATTATGATTGATTTGCTCAGGGCCATGGCCGCGGAGGTCAAAAGGGCCGTGTCGTTGATTCCCGATGACGAGAAGGGAAAGAACATCTGCATGGGTGCCGACGGTACTCCCACCGAAGAGATTGACAAGGTGGCCGAGAATGCGGTCCTGAGATATATTGCCGCAAACAACATTCCTCTGAACGTTCTTTCCGAGGAAATAGGATATGTGGATAACGGTGCCGAGGAAACATTGGTTTTGGATCCCATCGACGGTACAACCAATTCGATTCTCGGAATTCCGCTGTATACCGTATCAATGGCTGTGGGAAAGAAAAGTCTCAGCGATATCCACACCGCACTGATAACGAATCTCGCCACAGGCGATGAGTTCACTGCGGTCAAAGGAAAGGGGGCGTTCCAGGACGGAAAGAGAATCGGTGTCAGAAACGATTTCCTTCCCGAAAGGATAAGAATGTCGATTTACCTCGGAAAAGGTGCGAATCCTTTCGCGTTTTCTTTGGCCAAGAGGATAAAATCGACAAGATCTTTCGGATGTTCTTCTCTGGAAATGGCTTACGTCGCAAACGGTTCCACCGACGGATATCTGATGCAGTCCGACTGTTACAACAGGTCGATGCGTGTTGTCGACATTGCTGCAAGTACACTTATCCTCCGCGAAGCGGGAGGAGAAGTGTTCGATCTGAACGGAGTTCCGTTGGATATGCCGTTCGATCTTTCGACCAGATGCAATTTCCTTGCCGTTGCTAACAGAATGGTGTTTGATTTCGTCATGAACGGAAACATGATTCTCAGTTCCGGAGGCGGAAAACTCAGATACGGCATATACGCGAACATGAAGCTCAAAGATGCCGTAGACGTTACAAAAAGAGTAATTGCGGCTTTGGGAGACGAAGAGTACATTCTCGACGAACCTATCGCGAAAGCGATGGGAATGAAAGGTATTCCTCTGAAGCAGATGGATGCCGATGTCATCATAACTATCGGCGGAGACGGTACGATTTTACGTGCACTGCACAACACGGACGCACCCGTTATCGGGATCAACGCAGGCGGTGTGGGATTCCTTACCGAGATTTCCTTAGACGGAATCGAAGAAGGAATCGCGAGACTTCTGAGAGGAGATTACACAATACAGAACAGACCGAAGATTGCGGTTTCATACAACGGAGAGATAGTCGGCGAAGCGGTAAACGAAGCTGTATTCCATTCGGATTCCGTTGCAAAGATAAGACGTTTCAAAATCTACGTAAACGATTCTCTTACCACCGATATCCGTGCGGACGGAGTCGTATTATCGACACCGATCGGTTCGACTGCATACGCAATGAGCCTCGGAGGCCCCGTCATGGATCACAGAGTCGATGCCTGGCTCATGGTTCCCATGGCTGCGTTTCAGTTCGCATTCAAAGAGATGATTGTTCCTTCATCCGTAAAAATAACCATAGAAGCGGTCCTCGACAAAGGATGTCTTCTCGTCATCGACGGACAGAACGAAATCAACATTCCCGGAGGATCGAAAGTGGAAATGGTAAGATCTCCGAGAACTGCATCTTTCATTGTCTTTGAGAACGATTTCTACTCACGTGTGAGGAAGAAGTTGGTGAGCACGATATGAAGAAAATCTACGCCGTCGACATTGCAATGATAGACAGTTTCAACGAGTCTGCCAAAGCGTGTTATCCCGACGAATTCCTCTGTATGGTGAGGCAGGAAGACGGCGTAGTGAACGAATTGGTTCTTCTTCCCGGCACGGTATTCGGCGACGAACACAGTTTCCTCAGCGAATGGATGTCTCCGATAGATTACAGCCTCGCGGGTACGGCGCATTCGCATCCGGGATACAGCAACGAAGCCTCCGACGAAGATAAGGCATTGTTTTCCAACATGGGGGGAATCCACTTCATCACATGTCAGCCCTATGACAGAAACAGTTGGAAAGCCTACAATTCAAAAGGTGAAACCGTAAATCTCGAAATCATCTGCCGATAGTCATGAGACTTGACGTAACCAGATCTTTACCTATTTCGAGAAGACTGATTGTGTATGCTTTGTCTCTTCCTTCCGCAAAGATATCGACGGCACGGTCGTAATCGTTGAATCTTACAAACAGCCAACCGTCGTTGAAATCCACTCTCCATCCGTCGCAGTCCGTGATTCTGTCGTATTCGAGAGCATAAAGATTCTCGGAGAGCTTCTTGGTAAGGTGTTCCCTGCTCTCGTAATGTCTTACGAATCCTTTGGCATTGTAGTATCTGGGTATTTCGTCGATTACGTCGGTCAGCGCAAGCTCGGATGCCATTTCGGCAAGTGTTACCGCAGACATAATTCCGTCCGAACAATAGGATAATGATTTGAAAATGACCGTTCCGTCATCCATTCCGCCGAATTCGGAATCTTTCTCTTTCATCGTTTCCGCGATGCTCTGTTTGCTGAGAGGACAGTAGATAATGTTGCATTTGAGAGAGTCTCTTACCACCATAGGAGTGTTCACGGGAACTACGACATCCTTCGGATTCAGATATTTCAGAATAAGAGCCAGAAGATTGCCTCCGGAGATGTATCTCCCGTCTTCGTCTACTGCGGCGACACGTGTTCCGTCGCCGTTCAGAGCGACTCCGATACTGCCTGCATCTCCCGTTTTGACGTTTTTAATCAGAGATCTCAGATTCACCTCATCGGGTGATAAATCTCTTCCCGGGAATCTTCCGTCGATCTGACAGTTGATCGTCGTAACATCCGCACCCAAATCATTCAGTACGGTCGGTGCCACTGTGGAACACGGGCCTGATGCACAGTCGATTGTCACACCGCAGTCTACGGCATCGGAAATGCCGATAATCTTTCTGACATAGTCTTCTCTGATGCCCGAAACGGGATCGCATGTTCCGATTTTGTTCCCGTTGACGACATTTTTCACGTTCTGATATCTTTCGAGAAGAATTTTCATCTGATTTTCGGTGAACAGTCCTCCGTCGGGAGTGAAGAATGTGGCGCCCGCGATACGGTTTCTGTCTTCGGGATTGCCGAACATCACGTTGCATTTCGTCTCATCCCTGCAGAACGGCATAACCATAGCCGGAACCGCACCCAAATCGAGGATATCCGCACCTACAGATCTCGCACCTGCTTTGAAACAGTTCAGCATCATGAGGCTGTTCGGGGCGAAACTTCTTCCGACTCCGATACTGCCGTACAGCGTACCTGCGGCTTTACCGAGGCTTATCATGCCTTCCGGAGCGAGTTCTCCGTCCTGCATACCCTGGATGCTAGCAGTGTTTCTGATCTGCATGTCGGCTTCCAACACATTACCCGATATAAGCGTATTGTTCTGTGTCTCAGCATCTGCGGTTATTATATCTGCAGTATCCGATGCATGTCTGCGGATTATTCCGTACAATTCATCGGAGACATTTACATGGCATTTTGCAGAAACTGCGGGACGGAAATCAGGGGAGACGCACTTTACTGCCCTAAATGCGGATCCCGTCAGGACGGCGTGTATCAGACATACAGGCAGCCCGATGCCGACGACAGCGGAAGCGTCGGATGGGCAATTCTCGGATTCTTAATTCCCATCGTAGGACTCATACTGTGGCTTGTATGGATGGACAACAAGCCGAAATGCTCCAAAATGGCCGGATTGGGCGCGTTGGCATCCGTTATCGCAGGAATTCTCTTTTGGGTGTTCCTCTTCGCATGGGCTTACGCCGCATAACGGGTGTCTGCGGTTTCCGTAGGGGCGCTACGGTTAACTGAAGGAATAAATTCCGAACGGAATATCGGTGTTTTGTTTTGTCATGTTAAGTTTATTTCCGAACATCCGTCCCATCGAATCAGTGGTTATTATATCTATGATGTGTATCGCAGATTAAGTAACGCAGTAATGCGTTACAGCGAGGAGGATAACATGGGAGTATGCGAAAGGTGCGGTACGGAGATTGAAAGAGGTCAACTTTGCTGTCCGAACTGCGGTACGTATCAGGATGTTACCGTTCCTCCGAACAGCAAACCGGTCAAAGACAGCGGAAGCAGGCTTTGGGCTGTTTTCGGATTCCTGATTCCGTTCATCGGACTTCCTCTGTGGTTTTTCTGGATTGATAAAAAACCCAAATGCGGAAAGATGGCCGGAATGGGAGCATTGGTTTCCGTTATTCTGAGCGTTTTCCTGTGGATGCTTCTGTTCGCTCCTGTCTACGTAGATTAACGGTTACACAGGATTGTTTTCCGTTATGACGGTGAATATCTGACACTTACGTGACGGCAGTCTGCCGTCACTATGTTCCTTAGATGCATGTTTTTAGAATGCTGGGAATTTGACAATGTTTATATACTGATTATTAGGATTAGAATACTGGTCCGATAGGGCCAGAGGGAAAGAAATGGTTATGGAAAAGATTGATTTTGCCAAGGCGAAAAAGATCGCTGTGACAAAAGGTCTCAAACCCGGCAAAGTGAAAGGCACGGAAGGTGTACAGTTCACAAAAGGAAACAACAACAGACTCGATGTCATCTCCTGGGAAGAGTTCAAAGAGGCTCTAGACAAGAGAGGTCTCGCTATCTTCGAAAGCGGCGGCTGGATGAAGATAATGAAGGCCTGATCGGTCCGAGGTTGTCTAACCATGTCTGGCACTTATACAGTGCCGGACGGACAAACACCTTACGCTTATGCGGTTTTTGAGAATTACGGCGTTTCATATTGTTTAAATATGAAAATGTGATTGGCACCGATACTGCAAGGGTTACCGAGCTTGGCCAAAGGTGCTAGATTCAGGGTCTAGTCCTTAGTGGTTCGTGGGTTCAAATCCCATCCCTTGCACCATGCCTGTTTTACAATATCTCAAAGAACAGCGGATGCTTTCGATTCAGTACAATCGGATTGAAATCAAGAGAAAATAATGTGCAGGGATGCTTCCGCACCCCTGCTGTAAGAGTTTCAGTAGGAAATTCCCTGCCAGATCATCGCGTTTGCGACTTTCTCGAATCCGGCGATGTTTGCACCTGCTACGAGGTTGCCTTCCATGCCGTATTTCTTTGCCGCATCGGAAGCCTGCTTGTAGATGCTCTTCATGATGTCGTGGAGTTTACCGTCGACTTCATCGAAGGTCCAGGACATCCTGATGCTGTTCTGGGACATCTCGAGAGCGGATGTTGCGACTCCTCCGGCGTTGGCCGCCTTTGCGGGACCGAAGAGAACACCTGCTTTCTGGAAGGTTGCGATTGCCTCAGGAGTGCTGGGCATGTTTGCTCCTTCTGCGACTGCCATAACACCGTTCTTGACAAGGATCTCAGCGGATTCTTTGTCAATCTCGTTCTGTGTGGCACAGGGGAGTGCAATGTCACAGGGGATGGTCCAGATTCCTTTGCAGCCTTCTGTGTACTTTGCGGTCTTGGAGTAGTTGACGTATGTCTTGATCCTGTCTCTCTTGACTTCCTTGATCTCTTTCATGATCTTGTAGTCGATTCCCGCTTCGTCGTAGATGTAACCGTTCGAATCGGAAACAGCGACAACCTTTGCACCGAGCTGTGTTGCTTTCTGTACTGCGTATGTTGCGACGTTACCCGATCCTGAGATAACAACGGTCTTTCCTTCGAAGGATTTGCCTGCCTCTTTGAGCATCTCGTCTGTGAAGTAGCAGAGACCGTATCCGGTTGCCTCTGTCCTTGCGAGCGAACCGCCGCAGGGGATTGCTTTACCTGTGAGGACTCCGGTGTACTCGTTCTGAAGTCTCTTGTACTGACCGAACATGTAACCGATCTCTCTTCCGCCGACTCCGATATCTCCTGCGGGGACATCTGTGTCGGGACCGATGTGTTTTGCAAGTTCTGTCATAAACGACTGACAGAATCTCATGACCTCATTGTCCGATTTACCCTTGGGATCGAAATCGGATCCTCCTTTGCCTCCTCCGATGGGGAGTGTTGTGAGGCTGTTCTTGAAGATCTGCTCGAATCCGAGGAATTTCAGGATTGAGAGGTTAACTGAGGGGTGAAGCCTGAGTCCGCCCTTGTACGGACCGATGGCGGAGTTGAACTGTACACGGTAACCGCGGTTGACCTGAACTTTGCCGCTGTCGTCAACCCATGAGACACGGAACATGACAATCCTCTCAGGTTCTACGAGTCTTTCGATGACACCGTTTGCCTGAATTTCGGGCCTTGCTTCCACGACAGGTTCCAGGGACTCGAGGACTTCCTCGACTGCCTGAAGGAATTCGGGTTCGTCGGCGTTGCGCTTCTTGAGGTCTTCGAAGACCCCTTTGAGATAGCTGTTCTTAATTGCCATTTGACCACCTATTTCTTGGTTGGAACTTTTCACGCACTGTCATGTATTTGAATATGCCCATATTTTTTGGAGACACATTCAACAGAATTCAAATGAAAATATACAAATATCTAATGTTTAATAAAAAGAATAGACATCTGTCTAAACCGACCCTTTCGGGCCGATTCAGACAGAAGAATGGGTTTTATGCCTCTTTTTCTCCGTCCTTGATGTATACGTCGTATATCTCAAAGGGACAGTCGATGCCTTCTCTGAGAAGTTCGGCATAGACCGATTCGTTCAGCTCGCCTGTAAGCCTTACGTTGTCTCTGAAGTCTTTGATGTATACGGCGAGACGGAAGGTCATGTACGAATAATCGAACGAATCCAATCTCGTGGACGGCAGATATCTCGGATCGTCCGTGACGACATCCTTGTTCGCGTATGCGTGCTTGAGGATGATTTCTTTGGTCTTCTCAATCGGTGCATCGTAATCGACATCGAAGTAGAGGTAAATCCTGTAGATATTTGTACGTCCCGTAACGTTGATTACAGAAGATGCGGAGACTTTACTGTTCGGAAGAATGTAATGTTCGCGGTTTGCCCAGTTTTTGAAATCGCAGTTCAGGAGACCGATACGTTTGACTTCGTAAATTTCAGTTTCAGTTCCGATCTGCACCATATCTCCTACTTTGAACGGACGTGCGGTAAGAAGGAAAACTCCTCCGAAGAATTCACTGAGAATACCCTGAGCACCCAATGAGATGGCAATACCGACGATTCCCGCTCCTGTGAGGATTGCTACGAGATCCACTCCGAGTACCGAGAGAAGTGCGGATGTTGCACTCACTGCGATGACAATCTTACCGATCATACGGAACAGAGGAATCAGTGTCGTATCCACTCCGGAGAGGTTACCCCTTCTTTCCGACCTGTGGAATAACGTGGAAATCACGTTCTTGTAGATACTCCATATGATGATCGCCGCAAGTACGATGAAAATAAGATTCGAAATGTCTTCGAACATATTGACGATGACATCGTGCGCTCCGTAGACAACCAATGATTTTCTTATTCCGTAGACAATGATAATCAGAAGAGCCATCCTTCCGGTGGTTCTTGTGATATCTTTACGGTCGTCGTCATCGTTCCTGAAGATTACCGCCCAGATGGGTCTCAGAATTATCGGGGCAATCGCAGCGATACAGCACCAAATCGCGAATGTTACCAGTGCGGATACGAGAGGTGTATCCATCGGAGCCGGCAGAGTGCCGAATACTCCGAAGATCTTGTTGAATTCCCCTCCGTCGGAGTATTCCGGCCTTACTTCGAGATTGATCGTCATCGTTGCCGTTTCTGTCTTATTCGTACTGAAGCTGAAGACGGTCACATCAACGGTTATTTTGTAGTTGCCGTGTTCCGTGAATCTTGTACTCTCCGCCGTCAGTGTGTATTTCGCCGCATCTCCTTTCGCAATCACCGATTCTCCTTTGTCAATGGTACTTGCGATTCCTTTCGATGCAACGCTTACGGACACCGTAATGTAATCGGTGTCGGTGTTTGTGATCATTATACTTGCCGTCTTGGTTTCCCCGGCGGCGATGCTCAGACTGTCGTCGAAAGTGGTGACGGCAGCGCCGTTGACTGTCATGTTCGCAGTCGCATCCGAACTCTGTACCGTGCAGGAGCAGAGAATAAAGAGTACAGCGAGCACGATCATTACATTCTTACTCTTCATGTCTGTCGTCCCCCATGATATTGGTGATTGTTCTGTGGCCGGGTATGTGTATGCCGTTCTCGGCGAATTTCTTCAGTACCGTTTCGCGGACGATACCCATATCGTCAAAGGAATCCCCGTAGTTTCTGAAATAACACGCAAGCGTCAGGACTATCGCTCCGTGATCGTTTGTATCCGAAATAACAACAACGGGGTCGTGGATATCTCCGTCACGTCCCAACACGTTGGGATTCTCCTCCGCCGCTTCTTTTATGAGTTTCTTGGCCAACGCCACGTCGCAGTCTATAGGCACTCTCACTTTCAGCGTACTGCGGTAGTTCCTGTTGGTCCAGCTGATGTTGTTAATCGTATTGGATGTGAGTGTACTGTTCGGTATGACGATTTTATCGTTGGAATATCCCGTGATGAACGTAGTGTTCATTATTCCTATCCTGTCGACGGTCAGCGCTCCGCTTCCGTTCACTTTTATTATATCGTCCTTGACAAAAGGACGCGTTACCAACAGAATAAATCCCGAGAAGAACTGGTTGATGACAGGTTTCGCACCCAAAGTAATACCCAATGTCGCAACACCGGCACCCGCAAGGATACTTGCGAGGTTGATACCCATCCTGGAAAGGATGTATGTAATCGCAACAAGAATAATCAGAATTTTTCCCAGAAGGTGTGTAAGCGGAATCAGCGACGAATTCACTTCCGTGTTGTATTTGTCCGCTCTCTTCAGAAGGAATGCCACGACCGCTTTGTAAACATCCAACGCAACCATTGCGCCTGCGAAGATGTAGACAAAGTCCATTACCATCTGCAGAGTTGCCAGGAATTTGTAACTCGTACCCATAACACGTGCGAGATTCACGGTACCGGCGGCAAGAATCATTATGAAGACACCCCATGCGAACATTCCGCCGTTGATTGTCGTATCTTCTTCCTTTACAAGTCTTCCCAATGCTCTTACAATGACATAGCCTACCGTCGAAGCTACTGTCGCCACCGCAAGCCATCCGATTATAGTGAGTGCGATGTACACATACTCATTATCAAACGGTTCGGGAAGAGTGAACAATCCCATGACCGTCATGTAGTATCCGTTGCTTGAGAGCCTGTTTGAAGTGTTGACGGTAAACGTCATTTCACTCATTCCGGTCTCCGAACCGTCCTTTATTACCTCAACGGTAAGAGTAATGCCGTACGCATCTTCTTTGATGAAATCGTTCGGAGCCAATACACTTGTGAGAGTTACCGTGTTCCCCGCATCGATAATCATATCGTCGGGCATTGTAGCTCTGATAGGTCCCGAATCCTTCTGCGTGAGTTTGATCATCACAGGTACGGAGTTCGCATTGTGAACGTAGATGCTGATATTCGTATCATCCAGGACGTCGATATCCATTCCGTCGGCGAAGGTCATCACGGTCACGCCGTCGCAGACCGTACTTACGGAACTGTCTGCGGACGCTGACGGGACGAATAACATCAGAAGCATGACGGCGACTGCTGCTGACGCTGCGAGCGGGGCCCGGTTCATAACTGTCCCATAACTGAACTAAGATAATAAGGACACTGTCCTGTATGTCTGACAAAATCTAACTTACTAATATTAAATATGTAGAACTTAATGTTCTCGCATGGAGGCAACGGCGTGGATAAGAGTTGTGATTTTCATTGTTATCATGCTGTCTGCATGCCGCAGCGACCGTCTGTACCGTGAGGTGTCGGATATTCACTGGTGGATTATCGGAGTATCCGGTGCCGTATTGATTGTCATCGACGGCGGAATTTCCGTTACAACTGTCATGACGGCAGTCGGATGTCTTCTGATCGTTTATGATATTTTATCTCAGTCTGAGAAGCCGGCTTCGTTCTACGTGATACTTCACATCGCGGAAGCGGCAATGTTCCTGATTCCGATAGCGATTACGAAAGATATCTCGGAAGGATATCTTGCGATTCCCGTGTATTATGTGCTGTTCTGCATCCTGTATATGACAGGCATACTCAGAGGCGGTGCGGATGCGAAATGTATGATCGTTTCGTCGGTTATGTTCCTCACTGCGCCTGCCGTAATCGACACAATGATTTCGGTGCCGGCACGTGTTGAATCTTTCCCGTTATTCCCGCTGTCGTTACTGTTCCACGCCGCTCTGATTACGCTGATTTACATGCTGTTCTGCTGTCTCAGAACAACGATAACAGCACACGGAGAAGTCGGCTTCCGTCCGTGGCGTTTGATGGATATAGACGATGCCGAAAAATCATTCACATGGCCGAAACAGGATATCGAGAAAGGAAAGAAAGTCTTCGTCCGCGGCATTCCCGACGACGGAGTCTACGACAGACTCAGATCCGCAGGAGAAGAGAAAGTCTGGGTGACGCCGATGATACCGTTTATGATTCCGATTACATTGGCATTTATTTTTATGATAACCGTCGGAAATCTTCTGTATCTTCCGTTCAGCGTCTGATGTTGAGGTTCGCACCGCAGCATCCGCATCTGGAACCGTCGAGACCTTCCAAATCCACGGTGTAACCCATTCTTCTGATGACTTCGGAACCGCATTCGGGACATACCGTATCGTTACCGCCTTCGACCATAACGTTTCCGAGATAGACGTACTTCAATCCCGCTTTCAATGCGGTTTCTCTTGCATCCGTCATCGTTTCGATCGGTGTCCACGGAACATCGTCCATTCCGTTGTCGGGATGGAATCTTGTGAAATGAACGGGAACATTTGCAGATAACTCATTAACAACCCATTCCGAGAAATCCTTCAGTTCGTCGGGAGAATCGTTATGTCCCGGAATTAAGAGATACGTTATTTCAAGATGAACTCCCGATTTGTACACGTATTTCGTTGCTTTCAGGACATTTTCAAGATCCGCATGACATATTTCTCTGTAGAATTCTTCCCTGAACGCTTTGATATCGATGTTCATCGCATCCGTTATCCTGCATAATGCTTTCAGCGGTTCTTCGTTGACGTATCCGTTTGTAACCAATACAACTCTTAAATCGGGATCGCATCTTTTCACATCTTCAATGTACTCGATCCAAATCATCGGCTCGTTGTACGTGAACGCAACAGAATCCATTCCTTCGGACCTGCACATATCGACCAAAGCCTGAGGGGAAACATACGTAGTACGTTTCTTTCCCGTTTCTCTCTGGGATATGGAATAATTCTGACAGTGTTTGCAGGTCATGCTGCATCCGATTCCTCCGACTGAGAATATTCTGCTCTTGGGATAGTAGTGATTCAGAGGTTTCTTTTCAATCGGATCCACACATATCGAAGATACTCTTCCGTAGCTGTACGCTTCTAAGAAATCGTTTCCTCCGCGTCTCGCTCCGCATAATCCGTATCCTCCGTCGGATATGAGGCACTCATGCGGACAGAGGTGACATCTGAATTTGTCTCCTTCACGTTCGTAGTACTGCGCTTCGATTCTGACGGGACTAGTAGCACCCATGTTCCAACCTCGTACGTTCTTTTCCTTCAAGGAGATATGCGCCGTCGTCATCCGTTACGTGACCTATAATCGAGAACATAACGCCTGTATTCTGTAATATTTCCAAAGCATCCTTCGGGAATGTGAATAATAACTCGTATTCTCCGCCCCAGTAAAGCATTAAGTCTTTTTTGGGAATGTTAAGTTTCTCGCTTACTTCTTTTACATCCGGGTCCGCAGGTAAGAATTCGGAAACAATCTCAATACCTACGTGACTCTGTTCGCATATTGTATTTACCGCAGTTGCAAGACCGTCCGATAAATCCATGCAGGATGTGACTTTACCGCATCCTGAGAGGGCGATTCCTTCGTAAACCATGGGTATCGGAGTCATGAGTTTGAATACCGCTTCCTCAGCTTCGATTCCGTTCTCCAACGCTTTGAATCCGGCCGCGGGACCTCCCAATCCTCCCGTTACGGCGACAACATCTCCTTTCTTTGCACCGTTACGCATCATAGGAGTACGGTTTTCCATCGTACCCAATGCGGTACAGGAAATAACTCCGGGGCCGGGTTTTGTGTCTCCTCCGATTACCGTTGTTTCCACAAATTCCGTACACTGATCGATTCCGCTTACGATATCGTAGAGATCTCTCTCGTCCATTTCATCCGGCATCGCCAACGATACAAGTAATCCGATAGGTTTCGCACCCATCGCGGCAAGATCGCTTATCGTCACTGCAGCCGCAGTCCACCCGAATTTTTCATAACTCATTCCTTTCGGCATGTGTCTTTCGAATGTGACGAGATCGGAACATACGACGGTGTTCTTATCCGTTTTAACGATTGCAGCGTCATCTTCCGTACCGTCGACATCAGGGGATTTCCTGAGTATGCTCATTATGTTGCTCACAAGCCGGCGTTCTCCGACCTCTTTCAGCGATGCCATCGCCGGAATAATCTCTTCTTCCGATAATAAGTGATTCCCCTGCACTTCTCTCAACTATAATAACGGATGACGGATATTTCCCAAACATATGATGGGCATCCGTCGGCCTGCGGGCCGTTCGTTCGGGAAGATCGAAAGCAGATCGCTTCACGTCTTGGGTATCATCCTGATGTTTACGTCGATACTGATGATACCTGCCTTGGCGGTTGCGATATGGCAGAAAGAATCGATACTGCCGTTTGTTATTCCCGTCATCCCGTGTTTTGTCATTTCGGCGGCTCTGATGTATTTCTTCAGAAATCCGAAGGTTATGCGTCCTGCGGACGGTGTCGTTATGATCATAACACTATGGGCGGGACTGTTCATCGTGGGTACCGTACCGTATCTCATCTACGGACTGTCTCCGGTAGATGCACTGTTTGAATCGGTCAGCGGATTCACTACCGCAGGTGCGACAATCATTCAGGATGTTGCGTCACTCCCGCAGAGTCTGCTGTTATGGAGAGCTTCCACCCAATGGGTCGGAGGTATGATCATCGTCATCATGTTCATGTTCATCATTCCCATGGTTGTCTCAGGCGGACGCAGTCTTCTGCAGAATGAGATGTCCGGTTCGGGTTCGGGAAATTTATATCTGAAAATGGGAAGCGCTGCGAAGCAGTATGTTGCCGTTTATGTGATACTGACACTGATTTTCTTCGTAATTCTGATGATGCTCGGACTGTCATGGCTGGAAGCTTCCACGATTTCCATGTGTGTCATATGTACAGGCGGATTCATGGTTACAAACGACAGTTTCGCATCCTACGGGATTGCGGTGAAGATTGCTGTATTGTTATTCATGATAATCAGTGCCACAAATTTCTATTTGCAGTACAAAATAATCATGAAACGCGAGTTCTCCGCAATTAAGAAAAACGAAGAACTCCGTTTTATGCTGGCCTTTATCGTCGGCGTGAGTGCGTTGGTTCTCGCCGCTATGTTCCTCAACGGAAGCGGTACGGACGATGTTGTGAATTCAGTCGTAAACGTTGTGTTCTCCGTGGTCGCAATGGTTACGACCACAGGTTTCACTACCGTGGATTACACCACGGGTTGGCCGTTCATAGGAATGTCGTTACTGTTGGTTGTGATGTTCATCGGAGGTTCCACGGGATCGACCGCGGGAGGTATCAAGATCTCGAGAGCGATAATTGTCTTCAAATCGATGCTCAACGAGGTCAGACAGACCGTACATCCGAATGCCGTATACAGTGTGAAACTGGACGGCAAAGGAATCGACGAGTCTCTCGTACGCAGTTCCACCGTTGTTGTTTTGATGTTCATGATAACCGTTTTCGTCGGAACTATGGTTCTCGACATGGAAATGGGAACCGATGAAGCATTATTCGCTTCATGCGCATTGGTTTCCGGTACGGGTCCCGGAATGGGTGTACTGTTCGGTAATTATTCAGTCATGTCCGGCGGAATGAAGTTATTCGCATGCATGCTTATGATCCTGGGACGTGTCGAAATCGTCACCATTTTAGTGGTATTCACAAAAGGATTCTGGAAGGAACTTCTCGGAATCAAAGGAATGAACGATATGAAGGAAAGAATAATCGGTATTCCCGGTTCCGCAGTATCCGCCATCCGCAGGAAGAAAAACCACGGAGAATCAAACGATACACAGGAAGAAGTGCCTTCCGACGGTGCCGTAAGCGACTCGGATATTCAGTAAAGACTATTCCCGCGCGCACGCATTATATACTTTTTCCAGGATAGTACCTAGGCAGGTGTTTCGAGATGAAGGTAGACGTTAGGTACGGTAAAGACGGCGTACAGCCCGTTGAAATTCCGGATAAGAACATGATCGGTATCTTCTGTCCGAAGGATGTCGAATGCGGTTCTCCGGACGAGATAATCAACAAATCGATTGACAATCCTATAGGATGCGGCTCATTGGATGATTTCCTCAGAGGCGGAGAAGATATCGTATTCATAGTCAACGACGGTACAAGACCTACCCCTACGGCGAAGGTATTGGACGCATTATCTAAGAGAATGGATCTCGGAAAGGCAAGATACCTCATAGCCACAGGCAACCACAGAGATATGACTCAGGAAGAGTACGATTTCGTATTCGGCAGTCATTATGAGGAACTCAAAGACAGAATCATCTCGCACAACGCAAAGAAATCCGAATGCGTCTATCTCGGAGATTCGAAGAACGGAACTCCCATGGAAGTCAACAAGATCGCCGTGGACTCCGACAGATTGGTTATTATCACAAGTGTAGAGCCCCACTATTTCGCAGGATACACCGGAGGAAGGAAATCGTTCCTTCCCGGAGTCGCTTCATTCAGGACAATCGAAGCGAACCACAGGCTTGCGATGAAACCCGAAGCACAGGCACTGGCTCTCGAAGGAAACCCCGTACACGAGGATATGATCGACGCACTCGAGAAAGTCAAAGGAAAGAAGATTTTCTCGATTCAGATTGTCATGGACAGACACCAGGACATCTACAAATGTGCATCCGGAGATCTGTTCAAAGCATTCGACACCGCAGTCGGATGGGCGGAAGAAGTATTCTGCGTTCCCATTCCCGAAAAAGCGGATGTCGTTATTTCCGTAGCACCCTACCCCATGGATGTCGATTTATACCAATCGCAGAAAGCCCTCGACAACGGAAAATGGGCTCTGAAAGAAGGCGGAAAAATCATCATGGTTTCCAAGTGCAGGGAAGGAATCGGACACGAAACATTCCTTCAGCAGCTGTCTTCGTCGAAAGACCCGAAGGTCGTACTTGAAAATCTTTACAAAGAATATAAACTCGGATATCACAAAGCCGCTAAAATGGCTGAGATTGCAACATGGGCGGATATCTGGGCCGTAACGGATCTTGACAAAGATCTTCTGAGAAACGCTAACATTACACCCTTTGACACCGTCGGAGAGGCGGTTGAGAAGGCATTGGAAGAAAAACCCGACGCAAAAGTCATAATACTCATGGACGGTAGCGTCACAATACCGATGGTGAACTGAGATGACATTCGAAACAGACAGATTGGAAGAGGTCAGAAACGCAGTCAACGTCTGTACGATGTGCGGGTTCTGCAAGAGCGTATGCCCCTCGTTCAAGGCGATCGGCTGGGACTCCGCACTGTCCAGAGGACGTATCGTACTCACATACGGACTGCTGAACGGAGAAATCGAACCGGATGATTCGATTGTGGAGAATATGTACACATGCACAACATGTGCGGACTGTGTCCGCAGGTGTCCTTCCAAAGTGAAGGTTGTGGATATTATCGAACTGTGCAGAGCGGACCTTGTGAAAAACGGACACATGCTTCCGAAACACAAGGCAATGTGCGATAACATCCTCAAATACAACAATCCGTACGGAGAGGAGAAATCTGTTGTTGAGACTCTGGGAAAGAAACCCAAGAAGGCCGAAATCGGTTACTTCGCGGGATGTACGGCAACATACAGATCCAAAGAAACTTCACGTGCCACAATGTCTATTTTGGATAAAATCGGTGCGGATTACACCACAGTCGATGAAATCTGCTGCGGTTCGGTCCTTCAGAGAGTGGGATGGGACATCGAAGACGTTAAGAAATACATGCAGAAGAACGTCGACGCCATCAAATCCCTGGGTATCAAGACATTGGTTCTCTCATGCGCAGGATGTTACAGGATGTTCAAGGAAGAGTATCCGAAATACGTCGATGTACCGTTCAGAGTACTGCACATGACGGAATTCCTTGCGGAACAGGATCTTAAACTCAAGCCGATGGAAGGAGTCGTAACATATCACGATCCCTGCCACCTCGGAAGACACGCCGGAGTTTATGACGCACCGAGGAAAGTTATCTCAATGATTCCCGGAATCGAGTTCAAAGAGATGGCTTTCAACAAATCCACAAGTCACTGCTGCGGAGGCGGAGGAGGAGTACGTTCCGCTTACCCTGAGGAATCGAAGAGGATTGCTTCTACAAGAATCGACGAAGCAGTGGAAATCGGCGCAAAGACGATCATCACCGCATGTCCGTTCTGTGTCAGCAACCTGATATTCGGATCCGAAGGAAAGGATGTCAAAGTCGTCGATTTGATGGAAATTATCGACAAGCTCTTATGACGGAGATAATGGGTATCCTTAACATGACTCCCGATTCCTTCTCGGACGGGGGGATGCATAAGGATGACGCATTGCAGTACGCATACGGTATGATCGATGCCGGTGCGGACATCATCGACATAGGAGGAGAATCTACGCGTCCCGGCGCCGTTCCGGTGCCGGCGGACGCCGAGATTCGGAGAATTATTCAGATTGTGAAAGATCTTTCTTCCACATCGGATGTTACGATTTCGGTCGACACTATGAAGACGGAAGTCGCCGCAAAGGCATTGGATGCCGGTGCGGACATAATCAACGATGTAAACGGCCTCCGTTCGGAAGGAATGGGTGAGTTAGTTGCATCGGCAGGTGTTCCTGTTGTGATAATGCACATGAACGGGATGCCTTCGACAATGCAGGACAACCCCATGGGAATCGACCGCAATCGGGAAATAATTTCTTTCCTGAAAGAGAGAGTCGATTATGCATTAAACTGCGGAATCAAAGACATCATTCTCGATCCCGGGATAGGTTTCGGAAAGACTCCCGAACTGAATATGCACATTATCGACAATGTATCCGAATACTCTCTCGGATATCCCGTACTGATAGGAGCATCGAGGAAGAGATTCCTCAGAGAATATTACAAAGATACCGATGCAGACGAAGCCACCGTAAACGTATCGTTACGTGCGGTGAAATCCGGTGCGGATATCGTCAGAGTTCACAACGTGGCTCTTATGTCGAAAGCACTCAGAAATGAGGCTTAAACATAATTCCGATGATGAGGATCGCAATCAGCGACGCACCGATCAGGATGTAGAATCTGCGGTCTTTTCTCTTCTCTGCTTTTTCCGATTCGATGAAGAGTTCTTTACAGTTGTCGTCGCAGAATTCTTCTCCGACGGGGACGGGGTCTCCGCAGTACTTACAGTGTTCGTGCTCAGGCAGTTGCATCGTGTTGAGAGAAGGGCTGTATGATATTTATCGTGTACTGTCGGAATCCCGAATGAATGACGGGAAAAAAATCCCCGTCATTCGTTCATCACTGTTTCGCAGGGAAGAAGAATCCCGCAGTAATTTCTGCAGACTGCAAAATTCAATAGTACGTATTCATAAATATTTAGAGATTATATTTCCGCCGATGATATCCATCGGTTTCGCCGACTCAGACAGATTCGACCGTATGAAGCGTATCGAATGGATGGACGTGGAAAAAATCCACAAAGCACGCTGTCTGATTGTAGGCGCAGGGGCATTGGGGAACGAAGTAATCAAGAATCTTGTTCTCGCAGGATTCAGAAACATGACCTTAGTGGACATGGATGACATAGTTCTCTCGAATCTCAGCAGATGTCTGTTCTTCAGGGAATCCGATATAAAAACGGGTTACAAAGCGGAAATAGTCGCCGAAAGAGGAATGGAATTGGATCCCGCATGCAGGATAAAACCGATTGTTTCCAGAATCCAGGATGTTGAAATCAGAGACTACGACATCATACTCGGATGTCTTGACAACATCGAGGCGAGAATGCACGTGAACGCTCATGCATACTATCATAAAATCCCGTACATCGACGGAGCAACCGACGGAACAATCGGAAAACTGCAGGTAATCATACCTCCGGGACCGTGCTTCGAATGCAATCTGAACCGTACGCACGTGAAAATCGCGGAAAAAAGATTCACATGCACCGGAAACGGAACCGCATTCGTCCCCAAGACTGCATCGGACATCACAACCACGTCGATAATCGCAGCGATGCAGGTCAGAGAAGCCATGAAAATCGCATCCGGAGCCGAAGATATGTGCGTTAAAGGAATAACCTACTATTTCGGAGATTCCGGAGAGACAATGAACTGCGAATTGAAAATATCTGAAGAATGTCACAATCACTGAGGTAATAACATGAGTATGGTAATTACGATAAAGAACGTCGCAAACGGTTCCACCGTAAGGATGGAAGTCGAATACACGGACAGAGTCGGCGAAGTAATAGAATCTGCTGCCGAATACTGGAAGAAGGATGCCGGAGCATACGTGCTCAGGAAAGGAAGGAGTTTACTGTCTTCGTCAATGAACATGCGTGACGCAGGCGTTGTCACAGACGATATCCTTGAAATGATTCCCGATCCGGAAGGTGGCGCATGAGTTATCCCAAGGAAATTGTAATCCGCAGACTCATCAACGAACTGAAAGAATGCTCCGATTTCCTCGGCGGGGATATCGAATTGGACCCGAATACAGTCACGTTACCGTTGGTAATCGACATGAGGGTAACGGATATTCTGGCATATGCATCAAAAGACAAAGTAGTGTCGGAACATGAATTTTCAGTGAAAATAACCGAAGACTACGGTCAGTGCAAACCCGAAGTAAGATGGAAGTCCGAGATATTCCATCCGAACATAATGAGTCCGAAAGACGGCGGTTTGGTATGTCTTAAGATGCTCAACGAGTGGACTTACGGAACAAAACTTGCATCATTCCTAAATGGTATCATGACATTGTTGGTTGAGCCCAATCCGTCAAGCCCATTCGGAACGGATTCGTGCAGGGAAGCGGCGGAATTCTTCGCATCCAAAGGAAAGGCGAAGATGAGCGCAAGTGTGGGATGAGTATGCCTAAAGTTCTTTCATCTGACGACGGAGAAATCGAATACAGGAAGAGAATCGTTCCTTCCGCGGATATTTTCGTTCCGGAGCATGTGCTGTCGGAGATGACCGATCACGCACAGGAAGGATTGGAAGCGGATTCGGAAATTATGGGATTAATCATAGGAAAAGTCTACGCCGACGACAGAGGAAAATACGCCGTGGCGGACAGAATTTCCACTTCCGCATTAATCGCAGACAGAGTCGGCGTAAGATTCGATAAAGAACACATCGAAGAGATGTTTTCTTCTCTTGTGTTCAAAGAAGGCGAACGTGTCATCGGATGGTATCATTCACATTTGGACATAGGGTGTTTCATGTCTCCTACCGATGTGAAAACACAGAACGGTCTGTTTTCCGGAGAATGCGGTTTCGCCATTGTCATCGATCCCGTAAGGCAGGAACTCAGAGTGTTCGACAGCACACCCGACAGTCCTCAGCCTGCAGACATGATTATAATGGAAGCCGATTAGACCCAGATTGCGTGTCTTCTGCGCATATCGTCTTCGTCGATACCGAGTCTCTTCATAATCGAAGGCACGAGACTGTCGAAGAAAATACTCACACTGTCCTCAAACAGTGTTCCGAGCGGAGCGATGTCGCTGTCCGTGTCGGCTGCAGACTTCATCACAACCGCAAAATTAGACGCATGAGCCAGCTTGTTATTGTTACTGCTTGTGACACAAGCAACCGAGCATCCGATACGTCTCGCAATATTCGCAGTCTGCACCGCAGACATTGTTTCACCGGTATTGGAGATAAGAATCGTAAGGTCGTCTTTGCCGATGATAGGTGTGGTCATATCTCCGACGAAATGAACGTCTAAACCCATCTGAACCAAACGTACCGCAAACAGCTGTCCCACAAGTCCGGATCTTCCCGCACCGTAGATGAATACAGTCTTTGCTGAAACAATCTCATCCGTCAGTCTCTTTTCGGATTCCGCATCCACTGAAAGAACGGTCTTTCTGATGCGGTCGAGAAGATACTCAAGATGATCGTCGGTCATCTCATTCCTCTGCGCCTGCGAGCTCTTCCTTCCTCTTGAGTCTCAGAGCCTTGGCGACCTTCTTGCTGAGGAACCTCTCGTGAATGATTCTCATGTACATCGCATCATGTTCCAGCAGAGGCGATGACGAAATGATTGTCATGTCCGGCCTGTTTTCTACAAGACATTCCGCAAGAGTCTCGAATTTCAGGTCTCCCTTCTTGATAGGTGTGAGTCTGAGTTCGTTGCCGTCGGAGTGTTCCGCGCCGGCGAAGAGTGTGTGCATGTGACCGTTGCAGTAGGGTGCGACCTGATCGATAACGTACTGGAAATCTTCCGTTTCGAGAAGAGCGCCGCCTGTGCGTGAGTGGTAGTGGGGCCAGTTAATCACAGGAACCAAACCGTCAATCTGATCGCAGATATCAAGTACCTGATCCAGGGAACCGAAAACTTCCTGCTGTCCCGTAATCTCGACACCGAGCTTGGGCTTGAGTCCTACGTCGTTCCACCAGTCCATCAAAGCTGCGACATTATCGTAAATACAGCCTTCCGCACCTTCGATGTCGTCGAGATTGCTGTAAAGACCGAGATTTGTTACAACGATATCTCCGCCGATTGCATTCTCGATAAGCGCAGCGTGCCTGATGCTGTTGAGACAGTTCTCCGCGAGAGGAGAATCCGTACTCAGATCGATGTAATTCGGTGCGTGAATGGAAACATCCACATCGAGTCTTCTGGCTATGTCTCCTACTTCGTAGAATTCGCCGAAGGTGTCGGTGAGTCCGGAAGACATCTGAACTAGGATATCGTCTTCTTCGATAGGAGTGTCGAGATCGATGATGGATTCATCGTCACGGATGATTTCCAACACAACGTGGCCGGGCAGATCCTTCGCAATCTTGCCGACATCCTCCTCATCGGGATAATAGTCGACAGTTCCCGACCTGACCAATTGAATTTCAAGAGCGGTAAGACTGAGGTTGTGGACGTCTTCAATGCCGTCCCTCAATGTGCGTCCTTTACAAGATAGCGGTATTCCTGCCGGTCCGAATCTGATCATCTGCGATACACCGTAAGACAGCCCTAATGCTTACCCGTATAAATCCATGTCGAGAACAATGAAGGTCTGTTCACGTGTTATTTTGTATCTTGTACCTATTGCGCGCATATAAGACGGGGCGAACCTTTATTAAGGACATCCCCATTCGAACGGACACCCAATGTCGGGAGAGTCAGTAAAATGAAGCCACAGAGTTTCAACAAGACAGACCCCTCGCTCATCGCATTGATCGACGAGCTCAAGGCGAAGGAGAGGGAAAACGGGGCTGCTATCTGGCGAGACATTGCTAAGAGGCTCGAAAAACCCAGGAGAAACTGGGCCGAGACCAATCTTAGCAAACTTGACAGATATGCCGAGGACGGACAGACGATTGTAGTCGCCGGTAAGGTCCTTGCGGCAGGCAGCATCAGCAAGAAGATCACAGTTGCAGCATATGCTTTCTCAGCAGCAGCAAAGGAAGCCATCGTAGCAGCAGGCGGAAAGGTCATCACGATCTCCGATCTGGTAGCGGAGAACCCCAAGGGCTCTAACGTCAGGATCATGAGGTGATTTGGATGGTTACAGTCATTGACGGAAGGAACGCAGTGCTCGGAAGGCTCGGAAGCATCGTAGCGCAGAGGATTATGGACGGCGAGGAAATCGTTGTCGTTAACTCCGAAGCAATCGTTGTTACCGGTGAGAGGGACATGGTTTTCGCAGACTACAAAGCAAGAGTCGACCGCGGAGACACGACAAAGAGGAAAGGACCGTTCTACCCCCGCAGGGCAGATCTCCTTTTCAAGAGAAGTGTCCGCGGAATGATCCCCTGGATGACAACATCCGGAAGGGATGCATACAGGAGACTCCACGTATTCGTCGGAACCCCCAAGCAGTTTGAGGAAGTTGACAAGGAGAAAGTGGATTTCGCAATGAAGAAAGTCACCGGTAAGTACACAACACTCGGTGCTATCTCGAAATTCCTCGGCTCCAAAGTTAGGTGATTCCCATGGATTGCGTCAACACAAGCGGAAAAAGGAAAACAGCAGTTGCAAGGGCAGTCGTGAAAGAGGGTACCGGTAAGGTTACCGTCAACAAGATCCCGATCGCATTGTACACACCCGAGCTTGCAAGGCTCAAGATCCAGGAACCCCTCGGACTCGCAGGCGACAAATCGTCCAAAGTCGATATCGCCGTTACAGTTCAGGGCGGTGGAGTCATGGGTCAGGCGACAGCTGTAAGGACAGCTATCGCAAGGGGTATGTGCGAATACTTCAAGGACGACGAGCTCGAAGAGACCTACAGGACATACGACAGATCCCTCATCATCAACGATGACAGGAGGAAACTGCCTAAGAACCCCATGGGCCCCGGTGCACGTGCCAAGAAGCAGAAGTCATACAGGTGATTTGATAACATGATCATTCCCGTAAGGTGTTTCACATGCGGTAAGGTCGTCGGTTCGGCCTATCCGGAGTATGTAAGACGTGTCGGAATGGGCGAGGACCCTCAGAAGGTTCTCGATGACCTCGGTCTCGAGAGATACTGTTGCCGCAGGATGATCATCTCACATGCCAACCTCATTGACGAGATATCCACTCTCGGATGAGGTCTGCATACTTCGATTCAGCCCAAACTTTTTACCAAACCTTTTACAAAACGGGCCCGTGGGGTAGCTTGGTATCCTTCTTGCTTGGGGTGTAAGTAACTCCAGTTCAAATCTGGACGGGCCCACCAGTTATCTTGTGTGTTATTGTGTAAAAAAAGAGAGTATGCGGGACGTGAATCCCGCATGTTTTCCGGTTTACGAATCGATCTCGTTCTTGTGATACGCTTTTATCGATTCATCGGTAATGACTGAATACGGCGTATCTTTAGGTGTGATATCCCACGGAGACTCCGGTCTGTGAGTGATTTCGACGAGTTCGGATGTGCTGTATTTGCTGCATCTTTTCAGGGTGCGTTCTATGGACATGTCTTTATCCCAGCCGTCCTCTGCAAATACAACTCTGCTCTTCAGCGGTAACCTCAGTTCTTCATTCATGTGAATCTCGGCATCGGAACTTCCGATGAGAAGTTCGCCGGGGCGTTCGTGACTTGATTTCCCGTATCTGTCATACACTGATTTTACGACAGGACCGTGATCGAACGCATATATTGTATCTTCAAACAGACGTTCGCCGGTACTGCACAGGTAATCAGCATAACACATGTAGGTCAGTTTTTCGAGACGGGTATGTGTGCACGGCACCATTGAAAGGATATATCTTGCAACTTCGGCACCGGCAAGATAACGGTCTTTCTGCAGTGATTCAAGCATTTCCGAACAGCTTACTACAGTTACATCGCTGAAATACGGGTCGCTTTTGACAACAGACCCCCAATCTTCTGAGTCGGTCATTATGGTGTGTACGCTGAATGCTACACGTTTTCCGTCGTAAGCATCTCCAATCTTATCTACAAGCTGCGAGAATGGTTCGTCATCGGTTCCGACCGTATGAAGGCATATGCGCCTGCCCTGATTGTATGAACTGCAAAGCAATATGCTGTGCCTATGCATCTTCATTTACTTCCGCCTCCCATCTGCGGTATTTGTATCTGTGTTTTTCATGCTGATTCTGATTATTGTCTGCCTGTTTTGCAGTCCAAATCTGCAACTCCCATCTGAATAATCTGTTTACGGCTTCGGATTTCCCTCTGCTTTTTATGTAGATGTGTGCGGCAACATATTTTTCATCGGATTCCGTGAGTTCGAAGTTTTTGTTCTCGACTTTCAGACAATCGTACGAATCGCAGAGATTTTCAACAAGGCCGAGAGTCAAATCATTGCAATCAACAATCGCACG
>CAVFUJ010000009.1:0-33133 GCA_963625795.1 Anaerovoracaceae bacterium | reverse complement strand
CGCATATGAGTATCCCTTGATTTTTGAGATACATTCCTCATTGGAACCACAGTGCGGAGGGCAGGTCCACGATGTATCGTAGTTCTTACACTCGTTTCCTTCGCAGATCTTTCTGAATTTGATTATATCATCCAAAGTCACATCGGGAACGTGAACATTCGGAATGATTCTGCAGTTTTCTTTGTTGACAATATATTCAGAAATCGAGCGTCTGCCTTCGGAAACCATGGAATTACCATCACGGAATGGATGTATAATTTTAACCTGCAGTCAGACGGTTTTTGTGATATGTTTAAGTTGAATATCCTTCGGTTTTTCGGATGCAGTTTTTCCCACTGTTGTACAAAAAATCCGCTTTGATGGCACGATTATGGACTTAACATGACACGAATCGGAAAAGAAAACGACTTCTTTGTACATTTGTACTAACGATATACTTGTGTGTTAAAATCAGTGGGTTTATATCCATTGAGAAAACGTTCACTTTCAGAGGAAGGGCGGTAGGATGAAAAATCAGACAGTCGCGATAACTGTGTTCATTGTCGCATTCATCTTGGGTGCCGGCATATTCATAGCGGTACACGAGAACAGCAATAACGATGCGGACGGAGATCTCGCAACCGCAGCGCAGATTATCTCCAGAGTGAACACAGACGGATCGGGAATCTATATGAAGAAAACATACGAAAGTGTATCTTTCTTCGATTCCGAAAACAACCCGATAAAGGAAGCCTGGGAAGGCAAAGTATTCGGAACACCCGGTACCGCATCCATTCAGCACGTGCAGTTACAGAGTCTTGTAACGGGAATGGGATTCAACTTCGTGAAATACGACGGAAATAAATCCTCAGGCAATGTGTATTACATCGACAACGTCACCAACGCAGATGCTGCAACAGGGACTGTAGCGGCACAGTTGGACGGAGGTATTCTCTGGGAACCTCAGTACAGTAAGATTATCGCGAGCGATTCATACTACGGACTCAAAACAACAAACGAATTATTCCCGGGTCATACATGCTGTATCATCGCGGGAAGCGAGAATTTCCTGAAAAACAACAGCGATACAGCCGTCGCATTCCTCGCAGCATACAATAAAGGAGTCAAGTGGGTAAACAACGCCCTTGCCGACGAGACTTCCGACGATTACAACAAACTCATTGAAATCTGCAGGAACCACACTTCCGGTCTGACAGACGATGTAATCAAAGATGCGTTATCCATAGTGAAATATGTCGCAGCCGACGACTCAACAGGTTCTCTCAGTAAGCTGAAGACAGATGTCGCAAGCCTCGAGGAGAGTCTCAAAGCAGGCGGAAACATCACCAAAGACATCAAATCCTACGGATTCAGCGATTCAACCGAATTCGCGAATGCATTCGTTAACGATACATATCTCAAGAAAGCACTCAGCGGAGAGAATGTCAAACTTTCCGAAAAGAAAACAGTCCGCATAGCGGCAATTGAAGGAGACATACATCAGATTGCGTTACATGTAGCGAACGAACTCGGATTCTTTGAAGAATACAATGTTGCAGTAAACATCCATTCAATCGCAAAAGGACCTACCGTAGCTCTCGAAGTCGTTCAGGGCAAAGAAACCGATCTCGGATTCGTAGGTGCACCTCCGATGACCATTAACACAGTCAACACCGAAGGAGGTATCCACAGATGAACGGCGAAGTACAGGAATCTGAAAAGATAAAATTCAGGTACGATGAGAACAACAAGTATCACCGTCTCGCGAGAAACATCCTGATTATACTGGTGTCTCTGACGATATTTGTCGAAATCTGGTGGATTATCGCCATCTTAGTGGATTCCGCAGTTATTCCCACACCCAAAGAAACATGGATTGCGTTATGCGAATTCATCGGATCGGGATACAAAGGAACTCCTGCATGGAATTACATTTCATCGAGTCTGATTCTCTTCATCAAGGGATTCGTTATTGCATTCGTCGTTGCGATACCTCTCGGACTTATACTCGGTTTCTCAAAGACTCTCAACACATTCGTGACACCTGTCGTAGAGGTTCTCAGGCCTATCGCACCTATGGCATGGGCGCCTGTGTTCATCTACGGAATAAGCTACAACACAGGCCCGATACTTGTTGTGTTCATAGGTATCTTCTTCCCGCTGCTGACTAATGTTATCTTCGGTGTGAAGAAAATCGATCCGAGTCTTTTGGATGCCGCACTTACGATGGGAGCCAATAAATTCCAATTATTCACCAAAGTCATGGCACCCAGCGCCATCCCGTACATGATGAACGGTATCAAAGTCGGTCTCGGAATCGGATGGATGTGTATTGTCGCAGCCGAAATGTACAGTCCTCTGGGATACGGAGTAGGTTACTGTATCTCCGATATGTGTCAGAACGGTCTGTGGCCGATGACATTCGCCATGCTGATAATAATAGCCGCATTGGGTATTCTTACGACATCTCTCGCGGAATACCTGCAGAAATATGTTTCCAAGAGAATGGGGGTTGAATGAGATGAACAACCATGTCAACAACACCGTACCGAAACAGACGGTACCCGAAGGCGAGGATTTCATTCACATAAGGAATCTTTCGAAAGTCTACAAGCGCGATGAGAAAGAAACCGTTGCGATTGAAGATTTCAGTCTTGAAATCCGCAAAGGAGAACTCATCTCAATCGTAGGACCTTCCGGATGCGGTAAGACAACAATCCTCAGAATGATCGCAGGTCTTCTGGAACCTACCGCAGGTTCGATCACAATCGGAGACCGTCCGTGTTCCGGACCCGGACCCGACAGAGGAATGGTCTTCCAGGATTTCGCATTAATGCCGTGGAGATCGGTCATAAGAAACGTTGAACTCGGATTGGAAATCAAAGGTGTTCCGAAGAAAGAACGCCGTGCGGCCGCAGAGAAGTATCTTGAAATCGTAGGTCTTGAGAAATTCAAGGATTCGAGTATCAACGAACTTTCCGGAGGAATGAAACAGCGTGTGGGAATCGCACGCGCTCTTGTCAACCATCCCGATGTTCTTCTCATGGACGAACCCTTCGGTGCCTTGGACGCACAGACAAGGAACCTTATGCAGGCGGGATTGATCAGAATTCTTCAGAAGACGGATCAGACAATTATCTTCATCACACACTCGGTGGATGAAGCCGTGTATCTTTCGGACAGGATTATTGTCTTAACGAAACGTCCCGCGAAGATCAAGGAAATCGTCGAAGTTCCGTGGCCCCGCCCGAGAGACCGTGCATCTCCGGAGTTCGTGGCACTGAGAAAACACATCCTTGACGAACTCGAGAAAGAGAACGTTATGGAATGAAACACAAACGACTGCTGTGTGTAAACAACACGGCAGTCTTATTTTCCTATCAGCAATCGGTTAATACCCAAACAGCAGATACAGGAACTATGAAGATCTATATCCTCGGAGGGTTCCTGGGAAGCGGGAAAACCACCATTCTGATGAAAATGGCAGATATGTTCATCAGCAAAGGAAAGAAAGTTTCCATTCTTGTCAACGAAGCCGGAGACATCGGCGTAGACGGCGCAACCATCAATTCACAGGGTTACAACGCGGTCGAACTTCCCAACGGATGCATATGCTGTTCTTTGGTCGGCACTATGCACGAATCACTCATGATGATAAAGAAAGAAATCGCACCCGATGTATTAATCATCGAACCTACCGGAATCGCATTCCCCGGAAAGGTCAGGGAAGCGATTGAACTCATCAACTACGGAGAGGAATTCACACAGATCATCGGTATCTTCGACGGTCCGAGATTCAGACTCTTCATGGAAAAGAAGAAGGATTTCTACAAAAAACAGCTGATTGATTCGGAAATCCTTGTGATGAACAAGATGGATCTCACACCCGAAGACGTTAAGAAAGAAACCGTCGAATGGATGAACAGAGAGATCCCGGGAGTGAAGGTTATTCCCGTAGTTGCAACGACAGGAGAAAATCTCGATAAAGTATTCGCGGAGCTGAAACAATGAACACATCGATTGAAGAGGCAAACGGTTCGTCAGCCGGTTTTTCGGGACACATTCACGGATTCAACGCAGATGCGGAGGCAAGACTCGCCGAAATGATGATGAAAATCGGACGCTGGGTCGAGAAAGAGTCGGGAATGTTCCTGGGACATATCAAAATGGCAGTTATCTACGAAGGAAAAGGAGTCACACTCAATCTTACCGATTTGGATGAAGGTGTGTTGCACCACGGCTCTCTTATGCCCAAGCAGAAAGTCGATTTCGATTTCATGGCTGCGGTTACCGACGTAGACGAAGGGGAATTGGAGCATGTGATGTTACATGCAATCGAAGACTCAGGCGTCGATTTCTGTCTCGACGAACACGAATGTTCCTGCGGACACCACCACGGACACGACCATGAGCATCATCATGATCACGAACATCACCACCATGACCATGAAGAGCATGAACATCATGACCATGATCATGAGGAACATGATCACGATGACGATCACTGCTGCGACGGTACCCACGAACACAACGGCGGGCACTGCTGCGGAAAACATCATCACATAAACATCGAATGAAGGATTAATGGTGCTGGGGCTGGGATTCGAACCCAGGAACCGCTAGGGACAGGATCCTAAGTCCTGCGCCGTTAACCAGGCTTGACTACCCCCGCTTACTGCGAATGAATGCCTAGCTTGTTCTTATTGATTTGGTAGGTCCGTGATGTTTTCATTACGGAAAACTCCGTAAGTGTCAGTGTGTTCTTTGAACAGATCGGTATTCAACCTCGGGAACGAAGAGATGTACGGCACTAATCACTTTCGGATTTCCGGGTTGCTGCAGAATAATCATTCAGACAATCCCGACATGAATCTTTCATGATTTTTCAGATTCAATCGGTAAATCGATTTCAAAGTATCATCCGAACACAGTGAAACGCCGTTAACCCTATCGCACAGATTATAAGGCCGGGACATATCCTTGGTAGCGTAGGGGCAGTCAAATGGTCGATTTATTATCAGACAGCGGAAGACAGTTGTTGCTCGGAAACGAGGCGATTGTCAGAGGATTGATCGAATCAGGCGTGAAGTTTGCTTCAACCTATCCCGGTACACCGTCCTCGGAAGTCGGTAACAACCTGGAAAAGATGGGCGACAAGGCAGGAATCTATTTCGAATTCTCATCCAACGAGAAGATCGCATTGGAAGTCTCCGCCGCAGCCGCTACGGCAGGTGTACGTTCATTCGTTTTCATGAAACACGTAGGTCTCAATGTCGCAGCGGATCCGCTGATGACGTTGGCATACGCGGGTGTCAACGGCGGTATGCTTGTCATGACCGCAGACGATCCTTCGTGTCACAGCTCTCAGAACGAGCAGGACAACCGTTACTACTCACAGTTATCCCTTCTTCCGATGATCGAACCTTCGACACCCGAAGAAGCGAAAGAGATGCTCCCGATCGCTTACGGAATATCCGAAGAACTCAAACTTCCCGTTATCTTCAGGACAACAACAAGGGTAAACCACGCCCGCGGTATCGTTGAGTTCAGGAAACCTATTGACAAGCCTTCGAAAGGACACTTTGTCAAGGATTTCAAGAGATACGTGAACATCCCCGCACACTCCAAATTCAACAGAATAACGCTTATCGAGAAGAATAAGAAAGCCGAGGAACTTTCGGAATCTTCCGAACTGAATTTCGCCGTCGGTGACGGAAAGTCCGATGTCGGAATTATTACGTCGGGTGTTTCGTACACATACGTGAAAGAATTCACGAAAGGTGCGGATATTCTCAAGATCGGATTCACAAACCCTCTTCCCGAGAAGAAGATCGCAGACTTCATCAAAGGAAAGAAGAAAATTATCGTTGTCGAAGAACTCGATCCCTATCTTGAGGATCAGGTCTACAGGATAATCGGTCAGAACGGTCTTCAGGTCCGTGTATACGGAAAGAGAGACGGCACATTACCCAGAGAGTGGGAATTCTCCCCTGACACAATGAGAAAACTCAAAGGAATCACCGAGATTACGGAATTCCCTGCTGCAATGGGTAAATCGTCAACAGCCCTTCCCGGAAGGCCCCCGACACTCTGTGCGGGATGCCCCCACAGAGGACTGTTTGCCGCAACGAAGAAAGCAGTCGGAAAAGACGACGTAATCTACTGTTCCGATATCGGATGTTACACACTCGGAGGACAGCCCCCGTTCAATGAGGCGGACTTCATTATCTGCATGGGAGGAGGCGCAGGAGCCGCAGGAGGATTCTCCGAATCTACGGATCAGAAATCCATCGCATTCCTGGGGGATTCGACATTCTTCCACTCGGGAATTCCTTCGCTGATTTCCGCCAAATTCAACAACCACAAGTTCACAATGGTCGTCTTGGACAACCGTACCACTGCAATGACGGGACACCAGCCCAACCCCGGTACCGGAAGGCACTTCGGAGGCGTAGATACAGACATCATTGATGTCGAAGCAATCGTCAAATCGATCGGTGTCGGATTTATTGAAACCGTGGATCCTTATGACGTAAAGAAAGCAGTCGACGTAATGAGAAGAGCAATCGATTACGACGGAGTTTCCGTTGTAATATCGAAATGCCCCTGTCCTCTCGAACTCAAGAAAGAGAAGAAACTCGTACCGAAGACCTGCATTGTGGATCAGTCGAAGTGTATCCAGTGTATGACATGCCTGAAGATGATTGCGTGTCCCGCACTCATAAAGAAGGACGGTTCCGTCGCTGTCGATGAGACACAGTGTATCGGATGCGGCATGTGTGCGAACGTCTGTCCCAAAGATGCAATAGGGGTGAGACAGTGAAGTATACGATTCAGATAGTCGGAGTCGGAGGACAGGGTGTTCTCCTTGCATCGACGGTTCTCGGTAACGCCGCCATGAAAGAAGGATACAAAGTGGCGATGAGCGAAGTTCACGGAATGGCACAGAGGGGCGGAAGCGTTCTCTGTACACTGAGATTCGGTGACGATGTCATCAGCCCTCTCGAAGCGGACGGAAATGCAGACATGATTATGGGATTCGAGCCTGTGGAAACCTGCAGGTATCTCCACCTCGGGAACAAAGAGACGGTGATTGTTATGAATCTCGATCCTGTCTATCCTTCAATGGTCGCAGCCGGAATGGAGAGTTATCCTGCAATCGAGGATCTCATCAAAGCCGCAAAGGAACAGAATCCGAACGTTCTGACACTTGAGGCAACATCAGCCGCAATCAAAGCAGGTAAAGCCGTTGCCGCAAACGCGGTAATGATCGGTGCCGTCGCAGGTGTGAAGGGATTCCCGCTTGATAAGGACAGACTCAGAGAAACACTCGCAGAGAGCGTTCCCGAGAAGTTTGTCGAGCTGAATCTCAAAGCATTCGACATCGGCTACGGACTGAGCCAGTGACCGTATATGCACGGGAAATTACATCCCGTGCATATACCAAATCCTTTACATTGAATTCTTACAAAAATGAGAAAAGTCGGCAGAGGGCTGCAACCCGTCTGCCAGGGAGAATTAATCGTTTTCAGAATGTTGCGATTCCTTTTGGAATTGCCGCGGAACATATGTCCTGTGAATTTGTAAGACCGTTGCGGAGCATCTTCATCGTGATGTCCTGCTGTCTGTTCATGTAACTGATGATTGTCTGATTCACAGCGGAGAAGACTTCACTCATGGTGAGGTCTCCCATGGTCTCCAGTGTCCTGTCGTTTTCGATGACAACGGAAGATTCACACAGATCTCTCATACATGCGATACCTTTCTTTGCATTCACGGTACGTCCGGATTCGAATCCGAACGGAGATATCAGGACAGGGTAGACCGTAAGTCCCATTTTGCAGGCGATATCGGTAACAACGGGTGTAACTCCGGTACCTGTAACACCGCCCATTCCCGCCACAACATATACAACGTCATACGAAGAAAGCATGTTTTTTATCAGCTCAAGATCCATGTTTTCGGTATCTCTGCTGATAAGTATCTTCGCATTTGCATCCGATCTGTCGTATGTGTTACGGTCGGAAGTAATGATGACGGAATCCATAACAGAACGGTCGAGACGTGTGTCTCCGACAACATTGCAGCCTGCTCCGCCTATTCCTATTGCGGCTGTGCGTAATACTGTTCCTTTCATATCCGTCATCTCTTTTTGATCGTTTTGAAGGCCGGCGAAGGCAACGGTCCCTTTCGGTCCCGAAGTCCCATCCCCCTTCCGGCCTTTCAAAGGCGTTTACATCAAGAAGGCAGTCTGTCCTTTCGGACCTACCGTCCCATCCTCCTTTTGATGTCACATTGGTTTTATCTTGTCAGTGATGAGGCTGCAGCGAACTTGCTCTGTGCGAGCTCAGTTACTACTTCTCTGCTGACGATCTTCTCGCGTACCATCGATCTTATTGCATCCGATCTGTCAAGGTAGATCCCATCTTCTACCATCGAGTCGATTGTATCGATCTCGGCATTCGCAAGGCGTACTGCAACCTCGTTCCTGTGAGTCTGTGCTGCGCCGGCATCCCTATCGACGTAAGCACGGATGGCCGATCTTATGAACAGTGAGCGTCCTCCCAGTTCGGGGTGGTCCTGAAGAAACTCATCCATTTCGCGGATTTCTTCGTTTCCCATCCTGAGAGAGATGATTTTTCCGTCGTCCATTCTCGGTCACCTGCTAGCTTTGTATGAGTGCATATCCCTTCAAGCTACAGAATCAAGATAGAACTGCAAGTATATAAAACTGTATTACAACGTAATACGAATCGTATTACAGAAAACATACAGACACAAAGCACACGTATGCTTCGGTGTCCTGTTCCTGTCTTCCTTTATTATAGATAATATAGGCAACCTATATAATCGGATTGTTCATTCAGCCAATCGGAATCAGGTGTACAGATGATTTCCGATTACGGCGAGATGGAACTTAAGTGGCAGAAGAGATGGGCGGATGCCGGTCTCAACTGTGCAAACAGAGATGAGAAGAAGCCCAAATTTATGGTGATTTTTGCATATCCCGGAGTTACGGGATATCTTCACGTCGGACATATGAGAGGATTCTCCTATGCGGACGCTATCGGAAGATACAAGCGTATGACAGGGTACAACGTATTATTCCCTGTGGGTACGCACGCTACCGGTAACGGTTCCATCAGTCTTGCGAATAAAATCAAAAACCGCAACGAAGGAATGATCGACTACATGCTCAGGAACGGATGTCCCGAGTCCAAGTTCTCGGAACTCGAAGATCCGATGGCTGTCGTCAATTTCTTCAACGATGTTTATCAGAACGAATACTGGAAAAGATTCGGATTCCTTGCCGACTGGAGAAGATTTACCTGTACACTATACCCCGACTATTCCAAATTCATCAGATGGCAGTTCAAGAAGCTCAACGAAGCGGGACTGCTCATTCAGAAACCGTATTACGCCCCGTCGTGCGTATCATGCGGACCCGTTGCAGTCGATGCATCGGAAACGGATATCTCCAAAGGAGGCAACGCCGAGACACAGGAATACGTTCTCCTGAAATTCAGACACGGAGACGAATATCTTGTTGCGGCAACACTCAGGCCCGAAACCATCTACGGACAGGTCTGTTTCTGGGTGAATCCCGATGTGGAGTATGTGAAAATAACATACAAAGGCGAAACATGGATAGTTTCACCTCAGGCATTCGAGAAACTGAAGTATCAGAAAGACGGCATTGAGAAGATCGGCACAATCCCCGGAAAAGATATGATCGGCTGGATGTGCACCGCACCCGCTCTTCACAAAGAAATTCCCGTATTCCCTGCAACATTCTGCGATCCCAACGTAGGTACCGGACTTGTTACGTCATGTCCTTCGGATGCACCCGATGACTGGATTTCACTTGAAGCAGTGAAGAAAGATCCTGCGATGAAAGAGAAATACGGACTTTCGCAGGAACTTATCGATTCGGTTGTTCCCGTTTCCATCATTGAGATTGAAGGCTACGGCGAATTCCCCGCACAGACGATTATCAACAAACTCGGAATCACCGCACCCGGAGATCCCAAACTCGTCGAAGCGAAGAAACAGGTCTACAAAGACGGTTACCACATGGGTAAGATGAAACCCATCTGCGGCGAAATCGCAGGCATGCCTGTCGAGAGAGCCAAGGATAAGATGAAGGAGATCATGATCGCTGCAAACGAAGCAGACGTGTTCTTCGATCTTACCGAGGAAGTCATATGCAGGTGCGGACAGAAGGTCTACATCAAACGTATCGACGATCAGTGGTTCATCAATTACGCGGACGAGAAACTTACCGAGAAGACACACGAACACTGCAAGGGAATGCACATCGAGCCCACGGAGTACTACAACAACGTCCACGGAGTCCTCGACTGGTTCAGAGAGAGGGCATGTGTACGTCTCGGTAACTGGCTCGGAACAAAATTCCCATTCGATGAGAAATGGATTATTGAGGCAATTTCAGATTCGACACTCTATCCTATCTACTATCTTGTCTCAATGTACGCAAACCGCGGAGAAATCAAACCCGATCAGATGACGGATGCGTTCTTCGATTACGTATATCTCAAGAAGGGAGACATTAACGAAGTTTCAGCTTCAACAGGAGTGTCTGTGGAACTTCTCGACCGTATCAGGAAGGATGTGGAATACTGGTATCCGCTCGATCTCAACCTCGGCGGTAAAGAGCACATGACCGTGCACTTCCCTGCATTCCTGTTCAACCACGTTGCGATTCTCCCCGAGGAAATGTGTCCCAGGGGAATTATGGTCAACTGGTATGTTACCGGTAAAAAATCTCCCGCAAATGTTTCCGGAAAGATTTCCAAATCCAAGGGAGGAGCACAGCCCATTCCCGGAGCCGTCGGTAAATTCGGTATCGACGGAATGAGGCTGTTCTACGCTCATTCGGCATCTCCGTTCATCGATGTCGAGTGGGATGAGGATAACGTCTACACATACAGGCAGAGAGTCGATAAGATTGTCAAATTCATCGATGACCTTCTCGCAATGGACGGTAACGTACACGGAACCATCGACGATTGGCTTCTTTCGAGATTCCACACCCATATCGCACAGATCAGGGAAGCAATGGATTCGTACGATATCAGGCAGATGGCATCCGTTGTCTACTTTGAGATGTTCAACGATTTCAAGTGGTACATCAGAAGAGGCGGAAACGATAAAGCCACGATAAAAGAGGCTGCCAAGATTTGGATCACGACAATGATGCCCGTGACACCCCACATCGCCGAAGAACTCTGGGAAGAGTTCGGATTCGAGGGAATGGTTGCGGAAGCACAGCTTGCAGATGCAGACGTAGACATCCGTTCGCCTGTTGCGGAGTACGGAGAAGACCTCATCAGAGATGTCATGTCCGATATCGCCGAGATTGTCAAGGTCACCGGAATGCAGCCCAAGAACATCATCGTGTACACTGCGGCTGCATGGAAACGTCAGATACTTTCCAAGGCAGTGGAACTCCGCAGGGAAGAAAAACTCGACATACCCACACTGACAAAAGCCTGCATGGCGGACGAGAATCTCAGGAAGATGGGTAAGGCTGTTTCCGACCTTGCGAGGAAGACCGCACAGGACTACATGAGGCTGCCTCTCGAGAAGATAGAAGCTGTTTCGGGTCTCGATGAGACAGAGCATCTTTCCGCAGCTGCGGGATTCATGAGCGATGAGCTGGGATATGAGGTAAAAGTCATATCCGCAGACGCCGAGGATATCTACGATCCTCAGAAGAAATCCAAGGTAGCGACACCCGGCAAACCCGGTATCTATCTTGAGTGAATTGTGAATGTCCCGCGATGCGGGACATTCACTCCCATTTTCTGTAAAGATGATGTTCCAGGCCTGCCTGGTCCATGCATCTTCCGACGATAAAATCGACAATATCGTCCAACGATTCCGGTTTGGAATAGAATCCCGGATTAGCATCTAAAATACAGGCTCCCGCCAATGATAATTCATACTCATTTCTGAGGAAAATCGTACTCTTCGGAGTCTCTCTGGGTATTAAGATAAGTTTCCTCGATTCCTTAAGAGCCACAGCGGCGGCTCTTGTAATCAGTGTGTCTGCAATACCTGCGTGAATTTTCGCCAGAGTAGAACCGCTGCAGGGTGCGACAAACATAGCATCGAAAGGATAACTTCCGGATGAAATCGATGCAAAGAGATTGTCATCCGAAAACACAGTGTCAGCCATTGCTTCCACTTCTTCGACTGAGTATTTTGTTTCATGTGCGATGATCTTCCTGCCCATTTCCGAGATAACTAGAATTTTCTCTCCCGGAAGGTTCTGCAGAAGGCGTATGCCGTACATCGAACCGGATGCGCCCGTTATCGCAATGACGAATCTCATGTTCAGACTGTACGGACAGGCAGTTAATTAAAGTATCAGACGTTTTTCCGCTGTACAGTCTGCAATCTAAGGCATCTCTTCACGAAACAAAGATATGCCATACTACCCAGAATCCCCTTCGGTTCTGCCAATGGTTATATAGTAGACTAATATAACAACCTCTATCGCAGCATAGGCTATAGCCTGTATGCGGTGAAGAACAAAAAAAGAGGTAACAAAATGGTAACCGTCTATGACGTGCCTGCCGAGAAACTCATTCTCAAGGTCGCAGAGAAGCTCAAGCAGAACTCTGCAATCGCGCCCCCTGAGTGGGCTGAGTTTGTGAAGACCGGTGTGCACACAGAGAGGGCCCCCTCGCAGGAGGACTGGTGGTTCACCAGGTCCGCCTCCATTATGAGGAAGCTCTATGTCAAAGGTCCCATGGGATCTTCGAAACTTGCAGCCGAGTACGGTGGATACCGCGACAAGGGTACAATGCCCAACAGAGCGGTCAAGGGAAGCCGTAACATCGCCAGAAAATGTATGATTCAGCTCGAGCAGGCTGGCTATCTCGTCTCGAAAGACAAGAAAGGCCGTGCTATCAGCCCCAGCGGAATGTCTCTTCTTGACAACGCCGCCAAAGAGGTTTATGACGAGATGAACGCCTGAGGAGGTATCGGCATGGATGATCCTGAATTGGAAGCATTGAGACAGAGAAAACTTGCGGAGATGCAGGCAAACCAGCAACAGGCTGCGGCACAGCAGCAGGCGGCGGAGAACCAGCGTAAACAGATGGAACTTCAGAAACAGATGATTCTGAGGCAGATTCTTACTCCTGAAGCAAGAGACAGGCTCGCCAACGTGAGGGTTGCAAACCCGCAGATGGCGGACATGGTCGAAATGCAGCTGATACAGCTTGCCCAGTCGGGCAGACTCCAGGGAGTCATTACGGACGCCATGCTGAGAGACATCCTTAGAAAGGTCGCCCCGCAACACAGGGAGATCAAAATCGAGAGGAGATAATCATGTCATCAACAAAACCGCCAGCCATGAAAGCCAGGCTCAACAAACTGGTTAACCAGAACCGCCGTGTTCCCGCCTGGGTTATGATCAAGACGAACAGGCAGTTCCTTCGCCACCCTAAGAGAAGGTCCTGGCGCATGAGCAAAATCAAGGAGTGAGGGATAGAATGAGTGACGAAGTAGAGAGAATCATCACGATTCCCATGAGAGCCACCAAGATGGCCCCCCGTACCAAGAGAGCGGCACGCGCAATCAAGGAAATCAGGGACAACATCGCAAGGCACATGAAAGCCGATGCAGACAAGATCTGGATCGACAAAGCACTCAACGAGAAGATCTGGGAGAGAGGAATCCAGAACCCTCCCAAGAAAGTGACTGTCAAAGCAGTCAAGTTCGAAGACGGTCTCGTCGAGGTTTCACTCGTCGTGCCCGCAGACAACAAAGCCGCAGAGTGATCGCAATGATGAGACGCTCGAACTACGACGGTAATCCGAACATCGGTGTATTCGCAGTAGCAAACGAGAGTCTCGCATTCGTAGCTCACGATGCCGTCGACAGTTTCGTCGACAGCATCGAGCGGACACTTGACGTCGAATGCATAAGGACGACCGTAGCAGACAGTTATGTTGTAGGCTCTCTCGTCGCAATGAATTCAAACGGCGCCATTGTGTCAGGGTTGGCCGGGGAGAGGGAATTGGATGTTATCCGTTCCAAGATCCCCGTTGCCACCCTCAATGACAAACTCAACGCAGCAGGTAACAACATCCTCGTCAATGACAAAGGAGCGATTGTCAACCCCGAAATCGACAACAAATCGATGAAGGAAATCGAGGATGCACTCGGCGTAGAGTGTGTAAGAGGAACCATTGCAGACATTGTGACAGTCGGTTCTTCGTGCAGAGTCACAAACAAAGGTATCGCAGTCTGTGCAGACGCTACCGATGACGATATCGCATTAATCAAAGACGTCCTCAAGGTAGACAATATCGTGAAGACTACGCTCAACCACGGATGCAAATTCATCGCACCCGGTGTTCTCGCCAACTCCAAGGGAGCATTGGTAGGGGATCTCACAACACCCATTGAGATGGGTAAGTTGGAGGATGCCCTCGACCTCTACGACTGATTATAAGTCGAAGACCCAGCATTCCTTTTCTTTGGGAATTTCGGTAATGTCGACGGTCTTTCCGACGTTCACGGTTTTTCTCTTAACTGCATTGAGGAAAGGTTCCACGCCGGAGATTTCATCGATTGTCAGACCTTTCACATAATAATGCATCGGAACGACAACGGACGGGTCGACGGCATTTACGAATCTTACGGTTTCTTCAAGACCCATTGTATAGAATCCTCCGACGGGAACCATCAGGACATCTACGTTCTTTATTGCATCCATAATATTATCTGACGGAATACAGCCCAAATCTCCGCAGTGGCATACCGATATACCGTCTACACTGAAGAGATACATTGTGTTCTTTCCTCTCTTGGCACCTTTGACTTCGTCGTGGTATGTAGGAAGGCCTGTGAATTTTATTTCATGCGATGAGAATTCACCGTTGCGGAATTTGTAATCTTCATGATTTCCCGATATTACGTCCGATGCGTTGTGATCATAGTGGTCGTGGGACATGAGGACAATATCCGCCGACACATCCGGCGTCTTAAGTCCCATTGTCTTTCCGTCATGGGGATCCGTAACAATCGAAACTTTACTGTCCTTCACTGAGAAACATGAATGGCCGTACCACGTAATCTGCATGAATCCGATATCCGCGTTGAAGATATATCAAACTATGATTCTGGCAAAACGATAATTTATATATCGTCGCAAAAGGAATATGGGTATGTGACGAAGACTCTGATCCTTGTCGTCGACAGGGATGATGATTTTGGTGTTAAGGGAGGTGTCGAAACTCCCGTCATCGGTATCGAGAATGCCAAAGAGGCTGCTATGCGTTTAGGCGTAGTGGATCCTGAGGATTCCGATGTAAACGCACTCTTCGCCGCGATAAACATTTACAACGATCTGACTACCGATAACACGGATGTTGAGATTGCTCTCATCTGCGGCGATAAGAAGGTAGGTCACAGATCCGATTCCATCCTCATTTCCGAATTGGAGGATGTTATCAACACGGTGAAACCCGACCGTGCAATCCTCGTCGGAGACGGAGCCGAAGATGAATATGTTTATCCGATTATTTCGTCACGTGTTCCCGTCGATTCCGTCAGAAGAGTCTATGTGAAACAGTCTCCCGGAATCGAAGGTTTCGTTTACATTCTGACGAAAACACTGAAAGATCCGGAAAAGAAGAAGAGATTCCTGGCACCTCTCGGTACATTGCTGTGTATCATAGCCATGATATACATTCTGGCGAATTTCTTTGCGTTTTTAGCCACGAATTCGCTTTCGTACATCTATTCGATGACGGCACCGACTGTTATCTTCCTGATCGGAGGATTGATTCTCGTGTATGCTTACGACGCCGTCGAGGTGACGTACGGATACATCGATAAGATAAGATCAGGCATTAAATCTCCGAGCATAACGCTTACTTTCAAGATTCTGTCAGTTCTGTTGTTTATTACAGCTGTAGTTATCGCAACGTTCTCGGTGAAGGACATCATGAACAACGGATTCTTTTTCGTTTCAATGATCTTTGTCTCGAACTTCCTGTGGCCGTTTGTGTTCTCCATTCTGTTCAACTACATGGGAACGGTGATTGACGATTACGTCGAAACAAAGAACCTGTCATACGGCCTCATTGCATCTTCGGTGATGATTCTCGGAGTGGGATTTATAGTTCAGTTTGTTATCGATTTCCTGAAGAACTACATGGGATTCGGTTCGGTGGAGAATGTGATAATGCTGTTCGAATTCGCAGCAGGTGTCGCTTCCATCATTGTTTCAAGTATGATTATGGCAGTCGAGAGGAGAAAATCCGCCGCCGAGGTACCTGTCAATGATGTTCAGTGAATGGTCCCCTCTCTATGAGGAGATACTTTCCGATATGGGTTACAGCAAATCGGCGGATGAAACATCCGCAAGATTGCTGAGAACACTCATGCCCAATGCCGACCTGATAACAGATGATGAATTGTCTCCTCTGTTTTCCGGTACCGCATCCGTATTCGGTGCCGCGGTATGTCTTGAGGACGATGTGAAAAAAGGAAACATCAAAGGCACCACAATTTCCGCAGGTTCCGCAACCGAACGTGTGATGGCTATGGGAATTTTACCGGATATTGTCGTCACCGATCTCGACGGAGATGTGAAGAGCCAGATAGAGGCTTCCCGTATGGGTTCCGTGACGCTGATACATGCTCACGGAGACAATACGGATGCACTTATGAAGTACTGCAAAGACTTCGAAGGAAGGGTTATTCTTACAACACAGTCGAAACCCGATAATCTTCTCCGTAACTACGGCGGATTCACCGACGGCGACCGCGCGGTATGTCTTGCGAGACATTTCGGCTGTCATGAAATAAGACTGTACGGATTCGATTTCGAACATCCTTATCCAAAAGACGGTTCCGATCCCGCCGTAAAAGCAAAGAAACTGCAGTGGGCAAAGAGAATTATCGGGGATTCCCCCGATATTGTCATATCACCATAACTACGATGATCAATGCGACCATTGCCAATACGACATAGGTAACCGCCATTCCGATTCTGTCGACAAGCGCTTCTCTCTTCTCTTCGTTCTTCATTCCCATCTTTTCGAAGAGGAAACTCAGACCGCCCATGAAGAGGAAACCTCCGTCAAACGGTACTGCCGGAAGGGCATTCGTTATACCCAATACTATATTGAGCCAGAACACCCAGAACAGAATACTTATACCGAACCAGAAGAGGTTGTCGGGAACACCTTCGCTGTGATACCACCAGTGTGTGGATTCGGGAACGGGTGAGTATCCGCTGAATGCGTTACCGACGAAGGACAGAAGTCCGCTGTACTTTTCCGTGATTGTTGTTTTACCGTAGAACGGATCCGTACCGGTGCTGACCATTGAATTCGGCGTAGTGAATCCGAAACCGGATGTGTTTACCGTTATTCCGAGGTATCCGATTCCGTTTTTATCTCCGAGAGTAACCGTACCTTCTACGAGTTCACCTAAGGTTGAATCGCTGTATTCATACCACTTTACAAGTACGATTTCACCGGGTTTGGTTGTGTTCATGAATTCCGTAAACGAATAATTGGAACCGATAATCTTCTCTTCCGTTACGGCTTTGGTTTCACTGTCTATCTTGGCGATACTGTATAACATTGTACCGCCCGTCATATTTCCGTGATCTGCAGGAGAACCTGCCACGACTTTGTAGACATATGTACCCAAAATGACGCTCTTTTCGGTTATTTCGCCTTTATAATTGTATTTCACGGTGTATTCTTTACACTCGGTAATGCTGTTCATGAAGTCGCCGAGAGAATTCACTTCGTTTCCGTCGACAGACAGAATAATCGCCGTACTGGGTATTCCGGAATCGTATCCCGGTGATGAGCTGACGGTACCGTAAACCGCAGGACTGTCTCCGTAATCGCTTGTCAGTCCGCAGGTCATTCCTCCGAGCATAAGGCCGAAAGCAAGCAGTGCAACGAAGAAGTTCGTCGTGATACCTGCGGCATAAAGATCCATTTTGGCTCTTCTGCTGCATTTGCTGACCTGTTCTTCATCCGGTTTTACGAATGCTCCGAGAGGCACGACACAGTGAATTACACCTGTGCTTTCGACTTCCATATCGTTTGCTTTGGTCTGAATTCCGTGTGCCGTTTCGTGGACAACCATCGCAATGATCAATCCGACCCATCCGTAGAACAAAGGCAGAGCGGGGTTGATTCCCGGAATCGCAAGGACATATGTAACTCCGAGACCTGCGGTACCTCCCATTTTGGGAATAATCATCATATCGAGAATGAGAATCGAAACCATTCCGATCATCAGAATCGCGGTAACAATCCATGAAACAACACCGCAGACTCTCCAAAAGCGTTTGTACTTACCGAGACGGGTCATCAGTTTGATTCCCCATTTCGTGTTCAGCATAATCAGGACACTCGAAGTGACCAATCCGTGCTCTTTACACCATTTACTCTTCTTGACGATGAAATACGTCGGGATGTAAATTATGAGCAGGATTATCAATGCTAGCAACTGAGTATCCATAAATAACAGTACTCAGAAACAAGCGGTAGTATTTTTATTCTACCCAGACGGAAGTGTTGCCGATAGTGTTTTTGTAGTATGAATGCATGAACATGAAGTATGGAACTAGATGGCATTGTAAAGGCGATAAGAGAGTTCCCCGGCATCACAAGGAAGAAAACCATTCAGGATGTCGTGAGATTCCTTCCTACAGATACGTTTGCGAACGTATACGCTTCCGAAGGTGAGGATGCCGCAGCCATCGAGTTCGGCGATAATTATCTGTTATTTGCGGCAGACGGAATTATGGAATCTCTGCTGAAAACAAATCCGTACTACGCAGGATATTTCGCGGTACTTGTCAATGTCAACGATATCGCAGCCATGGGCGGTAAGGCTTTGGCTATGGTCGATGTCATTTCCGTTAAAGACGATAAGATCTGTTCGCAGATGCTCAAAGGAATGGAGCGTGCGGTCAAGAAGTTCAATGTCCCTATCGTAGGAGGACACACACATCCAGACTGTATGTACCACGCAATCGACATCTCCATTATAGGTTCGGTTCCGAAAGACCAGGTAATTCTCAGCAGTACGGCTGTCGACGGTGACGATATCGTCTTTGTTATCGATACCGACGGATTCTATCCTCCGGATCTCGAATATGCATGGGATACGACCACGAACAAAGACGATAAAATCGTTCAGGATCAGATGGATGCGATGTGTACCGTAGCATCCGAGAAATTGGCACATGCTGCGAAGGATATGAGCAATCCCGGCAGTGTCGGTACCATGGGAATGCTTCTCGAGACATCCTCAATGGGCGGATGTATTGATATCGACTTAATTCCCAAACCGAAAGGTGTCGATATGATTCAGTGGCTGCTGTCGTATCAGGGATGCGGTTTCGCATTCTCATGTGCACCTGAAAATTCACAGCGTATCATCGATATTTTCTCGAAGGTAGGATGCGAAGGTGCCGTTGTCGGTAAAGTGGATTCTTCCCGTATTCTCAGAATCAAATCCGGAGATGAAGAGAAAGTTCTCTTTGACTTCAACAAAGACATCATAACAGGGTGCAGACCCAAAGAATGATTCAAGTGCCAGGCCACAGAGGTGGACGTCACTTCCACCGCAAGTTTAACACATCGCTTCTCGACTCCGCGACCCTGCGAACTTCAGTAGTTCAGGGTAAGGCTGCTCCCGTCAGGACCTGACCCGGTTCCCCCGATTGGCATGACCTAGACTGCCCTCCGGCAGTTTCGGAAATGGACACTGATCCCGCAAGACAGAATCTCATCGTCACTTAGTGGGCTTGAGGTTTCCACGGCGCCGCCCCCTGCTGTCACCTCCGCGTGTTGACGGTTTCGGTATACAAGGATACGCCAAGCATCCCGGTCAAGCCTAGCAGACACCCCTAGTGTAGCACGATATTAAAGAGTTTCCCGTTGTTTTTCGGTTTGTGAATGTTAAAAAGCCGTCTGAGTGAGATACACAATATGATGTGAATCTGAATCTTTTGATGAAATGATTTCATATTCAGAAAAAACGACACTTTTCCCTTCGGCTGTCTGGATAGGATATGTAATTGTATTTTTTCTCTTTCTGAGTGCGGTATTTATATATCACGTCGATAATGGGGTTGATGCCGTGATAGATGTTAGCACGGCACAAAGGAGAGAATAAAGTGTTCGGAATCACTGACCCCATGATTTGGGCCGCGTATGCAGCATCGATACTAACTGTGGTATTCTGCTGCGCATACGGTTGGCTTAAGAGAGACGGCGGTGATGAATGATGGATGCCGTGATTTTCCTAATCATGGCAGCGGCTTTCATCGCTGTAACTTTGATTTTGGGTCTTCTCGCTTATAAGCGTGTCAAAGGTTCCGATGAATTTCTATTGGGTGACAGAAACACACATCCTGTTATTCTGGCTCTGTCTTACGGAGCAACATTTCTGAGTGCATCCGCAATCGTCGGATTCGGCGGACAGTCCGCCAAATACGGACTGTCGATGATTTGGCTGGTTTTTCTGAATCTGTTTCTGGGTCTTGCCGTTGCGTTCATTGTGTTCGGTAAACCCACCAGGAAGATCGGTGCGAAATTAGGTGCATTTACATTCGCCGATTTTCTCGGTAAAAGATTCAAATCTCCTTCAATCAGAATATTCACCGCAGTTATCGTTCTTATCGGAATGCCGATTTACTGTGCCGCCGTTCTTCTCGGAGGTGTAAACTTCCTTGATGTTATGTTAAACATCGACAGGAACACCGTGTTGCTCATCTTTGCAATCGTTACCGGAGTTTACGTCGTATACGGCGGAATCATCGCCGTGATGTACAACGATGCACTGCAGGCCGGAATTATGTTCGTCGGTATGATCATCATCTTTGTATTCGCTCTTGTTACATTCGGTGGAATCGACGGAGATCTGACTTCCGTATGGAACACCGCAATAGCATCCTCGGATAAACTTCAGCAGCTTTCCGAACAGGGTCTGACCGGATGGGGTGCGATGCCCGAATTCGGTTCACAGGTTTGGCTGACTGTTGTGACAACATTCCTCATGGGCGTGGGTATCGGTGCACTGGCACAGCCTCAGTTGGTCATAAGATTCATGACCGCAAAAGACGACAAGGCAATGTCGAGATCGCTTATCATCGGAAGTATCTTCATGATTGTCATCGTTGGCAGCGCATACACAATCGGAGCATACTCCAATCTGTTCTTCTTTGACAGATACGGAGAAATCGCAATCGATCACGTTCAGAACGTGGATATGATTATCCCTACATTCATTGTCGATCTGTTCAGCAACGTAACATTCGGAGATGTTTTCGTTTCACTGTTTGTTCTTGCATTGCTCTGCGCATCGATCAGTACCATGAGTGCGCTTCTCCATGTGATGGGATCATCCGGAGGATACGATCTCGCCACAGTCATTGCAAGGAAGAAGGGACTCGTCGAGAAGGACAAGGATTACAGATCTCTCAGACTTAACAGAGCCGTTACGGCTGTAATGCTTGTAGTCGTTGTGATAATCGCATACCTCATGCCTTCCAACATCATCGCAAAGGCAACATCCATCTTCATGGGTCTGATGGCTGCGACACTGCTTCCCGCATACGTCTACGCACTGTACTCCAAAGGCGAACCGAGAAAGGATGCCGCTATCGTCAGTATCGCAGTCGGTGCGGCAGTTTGGGTTGTATGGGGATTCTTTGTTTCCACATCAATCGCAACCGTAATCGGCACTCCTATGATCGACATGGGCCTCTGGAACTACGTTGATCCTCTCGTGATTGCACTGCCTCTTTCGGCAATTGCACTCTGCGTTACGCTGAAAGTCAGGCACACTCCGGCGGAGTAAAACAAACACATTCATGCGGCATCCGCCTTCATGACGGGTGCCGCCGACATCCCAGACGCCGATTTTTCCCGTTATTGCCGCATATCTTTCTGGGTAAATTCATAAGTAAGAATCAGATACGGGTTGAACATGGAAGAGTTCGAATTCCTTGTGAACATGACCGTCATGCTGCTGAGTGCCGGCGTATGTTCTATCATCTTCAACAAACTGAAGATGCCGCCGATCATCGGTTATCTACTGGCAGGTATCCTGATCATCAATGTCTTCGAAGGTCCGATGGACATGAAGATGAATACCGAAATCATCGACAATCTGTCGCATTTAGGCTTAGTAATGCTGATGTTCGGTATCGGAATGGAACTCGATATAAACAAACTGAAGAACGACGGTAAATTCGCAATTACCGTCGCAGTTGTTCAACTACCGCTGATGGTGATGATAGGTTATATGGGCGGTACGCTCATCGGACTGTCACCAACTGCATCCATTGCACTCGGTGCGATTATCTCAGGCTCTTCCACAGCAGTCGTCGCCGAAGTACTGAAGATGCAGAAGCGTATTTCGAAAGAAACTGCGGAAACTCTGATTCTTGTTACAATCATGGAAGATATCGGTCAGGTTATCATCCTTTCAATGGTGACACCGATCTTCGCCGGAAGTACCATGGGTATGTCCGAAATGATTGCACTGATCCTGAAGATCGTCGTGTTCATGATTCTTGTCATACTGATCGGTGTGAAGTTCATGCCCCGTCTCCTCGATTGGATCGGAGACAACACCTCACAGGAAGTTCTTCTGATTGCTTCGGTCGGACTCTGTTTCGGATTGGCTTACCTTTCGCACTTAATCGGACTCTCCATGGCGGTAGGTGCATTCCTTATGGGTGTCACCCTCTCCAAATCCAAGTTCAAGATGAATCTTTTCGATAAGGTCGAACCGATGAAAGAGCTGTTCATGTCAGTGTTCTTCATCTCCATCGGAATGGAAGTGAAGATATCCGAATTTATGGACAACATCGGTCTTGCGGTGGTTATCGTCTGCATATTCATGATCGGTAAGTTCTTCACGGTCTTCCTCGGATACTTCGTCGGTAACAAGGGATACGTCGAATGTTTCGCATGTTCCATTTCACTCATGGCTATGGGAGAGTTTGCATTCATCATTGCGGGCGAAGCCCTCAGGATGAATGTCATCACGAGCGGATTCTATTCCGCAGTCATCGGAGCTTCGCTGATATCGATGATTGTGCTCCCGCTGATTTCGAGGTACACGTTCAATGTCGTGGATGCAATCGAAACAAAGAAGCCGAGACTAATTTATCTCATAGGAAATTGGTTCCTGAATACGCGTGAACGTATCAACAGACAGCTTGAGAACGCCGATTTAGGAAACAGAATCAGGAACAACATCTACACAGTGTACGGTTCGATAATTCTGATTATAGTAATCGAGATTGTGTTCTCGTCGTTCATGGACTTCATCCTCGAACAGATCAAATCGTTCCTCGGATGCGATTCAAACGTAGCATTCCTGATACTCATACTGCTGAATCTTACGGCATTGTTCTCGCCTACGTTCTTCCTCGTCAGAAGTATCAAGGGAATCAACAAGGTTCTTATCGATGCAAGCGAAAGGAACGGAAGCGAGAGAGACAGAATCTACTACGGAATCCTTCAGTTCAGTACGCTTGCGTTCGTGTTCCTTATCGATTTGATCATAATGCTGTTGGTTCCGGGACCGTTCGGATACGTCTATATGATAAGCATACTGCCTGTAATCATAGGGTTGCTGATCCTCTACTTCCTGTACGTCAGATACAAGTCGAAGAAGGGTGAAGACATATTCGAGGAAGGATTCTCGAAGAAGTGAGGTTTATCCTCACTTTTCCCTGAGAGGTATCTGCATGTCCCTGTTCGGAAGGATGAGCGATTATGAGAAAAATCTCAGACAGAAATCCGAGAACGGCGATATCGATGCAACGATACAGCTGTTTTTGGATTACGCTCACGGTACCAACGGAATCAGGGTTAACGAACAGATTGCGATGAGATGGTTGAACATCGCTCTCAAAGCGGGCGATGCAAGAGCCATGGGTTACAAAGGAATCGTTCTCCGTAAGCAGAAGAAGTATGCGGATTCTATCGAAATGCTGAAAAAGGCATACGAAGGCGGATTCAAGGACGTTGCATTCACTCTTTACATGTATTACAGCGAACGCCCCACGTTGGATGATGAAGAAGCCACACGTTGGCTTACAGTGTCAGCATACGATACACAGTCCCCCGGAGCACAGCTTAAACTCGGAAACAGATATCTTCTGGGAAAGGGTGCGGAAAAGGATCTTGCCGAAGGTAAAATGTGGATAGATAAGGCGTTCATCAACGCCAAAGCCGACGAAAACGACAAGGCGGAATGTTACGGCTCATACGGATACATCCATCAGGAAAAAGGGGAGACCCAGAAAGCCAAAGAATTTTATCTTAAGGCTGTGGAAATGGGAAGATTCGAGTATTCTTTCCTTCTCGCTTCGCTGTATGAAAAAGAGGGAGATACGGAGAAAGCACTGGAGTATTACAAATACGGTGCCGACCGCAATGTTCCCGCATGTAAGGATGCACTTATGAGACTGAAGAAGTCTCTTAAGTGAATCACTCGTACGACCTGTTGTCGATTACGTGCTTGGATTTACCTTCGAATCTCTGAAGGGTCTTAGGGAGCGCAAGTCTTACTTCCGCTTTGATGTTGAGAACTTCTTTGAGTCTTGCGTCGAGTTTCTTTGCCATCTTTGCAAGTTCCGTCGTATCGTCGGTAAGGGAACTCTCGTTGAGCTCTACTTCAACAAGCATGTGGTCGGAGTAGTTCTTGTTGTCCAACGTAATCATGTAGAACGGGCTGAGGAAAGGCATCTCACCGATGACAGCTTCGATCTGCGACGGGAACACGTTGATTCCTTTCACGACAAGCATATCGTCGGACCTTCCCGTAATCCTGTCCAACCTGGGGTGTGTCCTGCCGCATTTGCATTTTTCCCATGTGATGGACGAGATGTCTCCGATTCTGTATCTTATGAGCGGGAATGCTTCTTTCTGAAGCATCGTAACGACAACATTTCCTTTCTGTCCGTCGGGAACAGGATTTCCGTCATCGTCTAAGATTTCAATCAAAGCCAAATCGGCCCAGATGTGAACTCCGCACTGTTCGGAACATTCGAGGAACATAGGTCCGTAGAATTCGGATGCACCGTAGCAGTTGTGAACACGGATTCCGGTTCTGTCCTGAAGTTTCTTCCTCATGGACTCGGACCAGGGCTCTCCGCCGGCGATGGCCATCCTGAGTTTTGTGTCCTTTCTGATATCGACACCTCTTTCATCGCATGTGTCAGCAATGTGGAAGAGGTATGACGGTGTTCCCGCAATTGTCGTAACAGGAAGATCGCACATAAGATCGATCTGACGGTTTGTGTTTCCCGTACTTATCGGGAGAACGGTCGCACCGAGCCTTGTCGCTGCGTCATGCACTCCGATACCTCCCGTGAACAGTCCGTATCCGTGTGCGTTCTGAAGCATATCTTTTTTCGACATACCGAATGAAACCATTCCTCTGTCAAGAGATTCAGCCCAGTTCTCGAGATCTTTCGCGGTGTATCCGACAACCGTAGGTTTGCCGGTTGTACCTGATGAAACGTGAATCCTGACCAAATCCTCGTAAGGTCTGACAAAGAGCTTGTCAGGGTAGTTGTCTCTGAGGTCGGTCTTCTTCATGAAGGGAAGTTTCCTGATGTCATCCAATGTTTTGATGTCTTCAGGTTTTACGCCTGCGGCATCCATTTTCGCGCGATAGAAAGCCGAGTCCCTGTATGTGTTCTTGATAAGATTCTGCAGGAGTTCAAGCTGCATCGCCTTAAGGTCTTCCACAGGCATGGTTTCGATTTTCTCGTTCCAGTATGTCATCGGGATCACTCGACCGTGCTAAATGATAACACGGATGAATGGCATAAAGCGGACTCCGATATATACTAATCGCTCGGAAACACGTGTATACGGAGATATAATCAAAATCGGGAAGAAAAAGAAGAGAGAACGGATGTATTCCGTCACATCCGTTCTGTTTTTTTCAGTTTTCGGAAGGTGTTTCGGAGTCGTCTTTCTTCGGAACGATGTTTTTTACAGACACAGTGCAGATAATCGCAATGACGGAAAGAACACATCCGACAATCATTGCCGTATCGGCACTGCTGTTGATCGCATCCGCAGTGACCGTTGAAACCGATGCAGATCCGAGACCCGACTGGAAAATGGCGGAATAAAGCGTAACTCCGAGAGATGCAGCCACATAGTTCACTTCGAGAAGGAATGTTGCGGCATCTGTCTGATTTTCGGTATCTGCGTGATGAATCAATGCGGTGGCAAGACCTGTTCCGGCAAATGCCATCGAACAACCCATAACGGCAAGTCCGATCAGTAAGAGTACTGTATCCTCAGACGGGATGACGATGATGAAGATTATACAGAATATCAGACGTCCCACACCGGCAAGAACCGATGGAAGCTTGCATCCGCGTGTATCGCACCATTTTCCGACGGGTACCGAGAGAACAATCGCAAACAGCGATGCAACAGACAGCAGGTATCCCGATTCGGCTACCGTGAATTTTCCGAAGATCTGAAGGAAATACGGAAGAACGTACTGTGTTCCCATAATCACCATACAGGTCATAGTAAATGCTATCGACAGAAGCTGGAAATCACGGCGTTTCAGCATCTCCGGTGAAATCAATGCGAAATCCGGGTACTTCAGCATCCTGTATGCCATAACGGAAATGAAAACAACGCCGACTATTCCGCATACAGCCACGGAAACCATCGGCATTGCGGATCCGACGAGATTCTGAAGACATACCATTCCCGCACCTATGCCGAATACCGCAAGGATGCTGTTGAATAAGTCCGGATTGCGGGATTTATCGTATCCTTCGTCCTTCGGAAGGACTTTGAATGTCAGTGCAACGGCAATAATTCCGAACGGAATGTTAATCAGGAATATCCAACGCCAGTCAAGCATGGATGTGATTATTCCTCCGACAGAAGGTCCTATAACGACGGAAACACCCGAAGCAACGGCAAGAACACCCATTCCGAGTCCTTTTTTGTCTGCAGGCAGGAACTGGGAAATAAGCACGGGTACGGCAGCCGTCATGAGTGCCGCACCGATTCCCTGAACCAGTCTGAAAAATACCAAAGCAACAAAATCTCCGGATATTCCGCATGCAACAGACGATATCGTGAATATCGCAATACCCCAGGCGAAGACTCTCTTCACCGTACCGTTTCTGGCGAATTTCGCCATAGGGAGCAGAAGAGCCGCAAGTGCGATTACATATGTCAGTGTAATCCACGACGAATCTCCCACGGAAACTCCCAGTTCATGGGAGATTGTGGGCAGTGCCACACTGACTATCGATGCATCCAATCCGTCGAGGATTGTAGACAGCGCAAGCAGTGCAAGCAGCAGGCCCACATGACTGTTCTTCATGTTCATGTGGTCATCTCTTTATTCCGTACAGGACACCGTTACTTGTAGACGGGGGAATTCCCGCATCGAATCCCATTACGGTCATGACTGCTTCCGCACCTACCGCTCCGTACGGGAGGTTGACATATGATTCAGGTACGATGAAAATCGGCCCTCCTCTTCTGACCTGGTTCATACACAGAATCAACTGACGGAAACGCTGTGTAAGTGTGGACTTACCGCATACGGCGAAGACTGCTCCGTCGTAGATGTCCATTCCGTCGGATTCTTTGGTTTTTCCGTACTGCATTACCGTAATCTTGTTATCCTCAAAGATTGCGAATCTGCGTGAAAGAGGAAGAACGGCTGTCAGTGCGTTGATATCTGTCTTCATTTCCGAAGCTTCGACATTGTCATTTGTTGCGAACAGCATATCAAAGTAACGGTCCTCCATCAGCCTGAGGAATTCATAGTCTCTTTTCAGTTTGCCGTAATCATCGCTGATCAGCCTTATGAAGAACGGTGAAGTCTCCAAATCAACCGTACGCGGGTATGCGTGTATTCCCGTGTCTCCGAAGTACACGATTTCTCTGTACGAATCCAAGTGTCTTACGAGTTCGAAGAACGGTCCGAGATCCGCTTCCACGTCCCTCGGGACGATGGAGAACTTGAACATTGTGGATTTACGGGGACGGTAGGGTGTCAGCATGTAGTTTGCGAAGAACGAAGGTTCAAGCAGCGATCTTAACGTAACATCCGTCATGTGGGTACCGAACACCTCGTCCAAGTATTCGCGCGTGAGATTTCCGCCCATTACTCTTGCGTTGGTTTCGATAAGAACAGGACCTTTTTCGTCAACTTTGATTTCATTGTGACAGAATCCGTTCTTCATATCCACTGCGTCAAGTACTTTGTAATCATACTGCAGGATATCCTGCATTCCGGGTACAAGACGGTCTACGAGGATGCATGTATCGTAAACGAGCACACCGTCGTTCTGAATGATCTTCTCGTATCTCCAGATATCCGTAATCTTGTGATTTCCGTCGATACTGATGCTGTTGACGATGTATTCCGTTCCTCCGATGTACTCCTGTATCATAATCGGAGATTCGGAAGAACCCCATACGTTGTACGTACTGCACATGAGTTTGTAGTGATCAACACATGCTTCGACGGAATCGCAGATTTTCAGACCTACCGTTCCTCCGCTTTCGGAGTATTTCATGACCGCCTTTGTCAATCTGTTCTCATCCCAGAACTTTCTGATTTCTTCTTCCGAAGTAACAACTGCGGATTCGATACGTCTGATGCCCGCCTTTCCCAAAGCTTCGTACATTCCGGCTTTGGTACAGCGGAGGTAGGTGGTGTCGGGATTGTTTCCTCTGAGTCCGAGGGCTTTGTTCAGCTTATCCGCAAGACGTACGCCTCCTTCGGAACCGGGGATTACACAGACAATGTCGTATCCTTTCAGCATGGAGAGAACATCCTCCGTGGAACATTCCTTCGGCAGATTGATGTAATCCGCCCTGTTTCCGATACTTTTCATTACGTTTTCCACGTTTGCCTTCCAGCTTGCTGCGTGCTCTGCGTCAAGGTAGTTGTAAACGGCGAGGGGACGGTAGCCCATTTCAATGATATCGTCAATGTAAATCTGCCCTGTGGATGCACAATCCACCACTGCAATATATTGCATGGGAATCGGCTACCTGTGAGAGTAGATTAACTTTATGCCTCACACAATCCGATTCAGTGTAGCTTAGGTACAGATTCGTTACCGATTCTGGGATGTTGATTTTTCTTTATGAAAACTGTCGGAAAATGACGGCACGGTGTGAAAAATATATAATACGGGATAAGAACCCGGTTCCCTTCGGAACCGGGTTCTTTCCTTTTCTTAATCGGTTTGGATGGAATCTCAGTCTCTCTTGAATCTCGTGACACCGTCCTTGATGGTTTCAACGACCCTGTTGTTATGGATGGTGTACGGATCCATCTCAAAGAGGTTCCGGTCAAATACAATGAGGTCCGCATACTTGCCGGGCTCTATGGATCCGAGTCTGTCTTCCATGCGCATGATGTAGGCGTTGTTGATCGTATACGCCTCGATGACATCCGCCATGGTCAGGCGCTCCTCGGGCTGACTGATGAAAGAATCTTTCTGACCCTCAGGCTGTCTTGTGACCGCAACCTCTACGTTAGGCATGGGCAGGAATGTGGTGGGATCCGTCGGATAGTCGGAGCTTAACGACAGCGTACCGCCCGCCTTGAGTATGGAATTTACCGGATATGCCATAGCCTCGGTGATCTTGTCTATCTCCTTAAGTATCTCCTCATTCGGTACAGCTGCGAACCATCTTGCCGTGGTGTTGGCGATGACATTGTACTCGGCGAACTTGCCGATATCATCCGGGAATACATACGCGGAGTGCGAGCACACGATGCGGAGATCGTTGTATCCGGCAGCGCGCAGCCTTCCCGCTGCCTCAAGGAGTGCATGAACGGTCAGTGAACCGATGGAATGTACATTCAGGTCGATTCCGGCCTTGGCGCACTCCTCACCCCAATGATAAATTTCGTCCGCATTCAGTGTAGGAAGCACAGCCGGTGATTCCGGATAGGGATTCGGAAATGCCGCCGAAGCATTTTCCAGAGTACCGTCATTGACGATCTTGAAGAACTTGCAGCGGATGTTGTCAGTGTCATACATCTTGCTGAGCCTGACTGCCTCGTCAAATGATTCCTGAGCGTTGGACTTGATTCCGAACGGACCGCATGCGTAAAGGCGTATCGGGCAGTCCGGATGATCGAATACCGATATGAGGTCCTCATGCATAAGATACTGGAAGAACTCAAAGGTACAGCAGTCTACGAGGGATGTAAGACCGAGCTCCGAGCACTGCGCCACGAACTCAGCCATGGACTTCTCAAGGGTCGACTTGGCAATGTACGGTGCCGATCCCAGTATGCGGTTGTGGGTCTCTGTCTCCTTGAAGTAACCTGTGGGATTGCCCTCGGCATCACGGATATAAACATGACCGCCTGCCGGGTTGGGGTCCGGTGTGTTCCTGTCGATCTTGGCTATTTCAAGAGCCTTGGTATTGCACCAGCCCACATGTCCGCTGGAAGAAAGTATGGCGATGGGCTTATCGGAGCAAATGACATCAAGGTCGGCCTTGTTCGGGCCGCCCTCACCGAAGTAAGCATCCGGCCAGCCCATTCCCATATAGGCATCCAGCTCGGGATGTGCATCGATATAATCCTTGACCTTCTTCTGCATATCTGCCAGTTCATCTGTGGGAGCTATGCGGATAAGTCCCTTGAACACGACAGCCATAAACAGGTGGACGTGTCCGTCTATAAATCCCGGGGTCATAAGCCTGCCGCCGAGGTCTTCGACTTCGGCTCCGTCCTTTGCGTATGCCATTGCACCCTTGTTATTACCGACGTAGACGATCTTTTTGCCTTTGACAACGACTGCTTCCGCCCAGGGCTGTTTTTTGTTCACTGTGTAAATCTTTCCGTTTTTGAAGATTCTCGTCGTTTCTGCCATACGTAACTCTCCGAATTGTATATTATAAAACGCAGTGAGCTAATATGCTTAACCCAAAAGTTCACTAATCTGTTGTTCTGCGGTATGTATATCTGTTATTGCGGGTCTGTAATCAATCTGCATCGGCAAACCGTTTCTCTCCGTCAATCTGAAGAAGAAACCGACCGTCGGTCAGACGGTGATGAACATTGCCGTTTCTTCTCTGATTTCACTTATTTCTGGGAGGAATGCCAATGAAATCAAGTACGGGTGCTGCAGATCGCGAATGCCGCAGATAATGCGTACGTCAGCCTGCAGCTGTGTCTCATCACAGGTATTCTGCGATTCTGTCAGGTTTCCGAAACAGATGACGGCGCGGTGTGAAAAATATATAATGCGGGATAAGAGCCCGGTTCCTTTCGGAACCGGGTTCTTTCCTTTTCTTAATCGGTTTGATTGAACGTTTCAGTCTCTCTTGAATCTCGTGATACCGTCCATGACAGTCTCTACGACCTTTGCGTCGTGGATGGTATACGGATCGACTTCGAAGAGGTTCCGATCGAGAACAACCATATCCGCATACTTTCCGACTTCGATCGAACCGATCTTGTCTTCCATACGCATCTCGTACGCGTTGCCGAGTGTGTATGCTTCGATGATTTCATCGATTGAAAGACGCTCGTCGGGCTGACTGATGTAAGCATCCTTCTGACCTTCGGGCTGCCTCGTGAATGCACATTCGATATTCGGCATAGGGTGGAATGTTGTAAGGTCCGTAGGATAATCGGAACTGAGCGAAAGCCTTCCGCCTGCTTTCTTTACAGACTTAAGCGGGTAGGCAATAGCCTGTGTGATTTCATCGATCAACTTGATTGTTTTTTCATCCGGAATGGCTGCAAACCAACGTCCCGTACTGTTGGCGATAACGTCGTATTTTGCGAACTTACCGATATCTTCGGGGAATACGTATGACGAGTGCGAACAGATGATACGCATATCTTTGTATCCCGCGGCACGGAGTCTGCCTGCGGCTTCGAGCAATTCGTGAACGGTCAGGGAACCGATTGCGTGGACGTTGAGATCCAATCCCGCTTTTGCCGCCTTCTCTCCCCACTCGAAGAGTTTGTCGGCGTCCATCATCGGTTTGATTGCATCCGCACCGGGGTATGCATTAGGCATTGCGGCGGAGAAGTTTTCAAGAGTACCGTCGTTGATAATCTTCAGGAAAGTACAGCGGATTCTGTCCGTTCTGTATTTCTTATTGAGTTTCTTTGCTTCCTCGAAGGCAAACTCAATGTTCTGTTTGTTACCGATGACACCGCAGCAGTCCAAACGCACGGGGCATTCTTTTGCCTCTACAACATCGATAAGATCGTCACTCATGAGGAATTCCGCGAAATCGTAGTTACCGCAGTCCACGAGAGACGTAAGACCGAGTTCCGAACATTCCGCAACAAATTCTTCCGTCGAAATATCAAGCAGAGAATCCGCAATATAATTGGCCGCACCGAGAATCTTGTTTGTGGTTAAACTCTCTTTGATGTAACCCGTGGGATTGCCTTCCGCGTCACGGTAGTAAAGGTGACCTGCCGCACGGTCGGGGTCGGGTGTGTTCTTATCGACACCGGCAACCTCGAGAGCTTTGGAGTTGCACCATCCGCAGTGACCGCTTGACGAGAATACCGCAATAGGCTTGTCGGAACATATCTCGTCGAGATCCGCTTTGTTCGGTCCTGTTTCGCCGAAGTAGGAATCGGTCCAACCCATTCCCAGATATGCGTCGATATCGGGGTGTGTATTGATGAATTCCTTGATTTTTGTCTTCATCTCCGCAAGTCCGTCTTCGGGAGATATTCTGATGAGTCCCCTGACGACGATAGACATAATTGCATGCAGATGTCCGTCGATGATACCGGGCATCATGAATTTGCCTCCGAGATCCTCGACTTCGGCCCCGTCTTTTGCGTATGCCATTGCGCCTTTGCTGTCGCCGACATAGACAATCTTGTTGTCTTTGACAACAACCGCTTCCGCCCAGGGCTGTTTTTTGTTGACTGTGTAAATCTTTCCGTTTGTGAAGATTCTTACGTTTTCCGCCATAGGAATGACTCCTAATTCCTTTTGTTAAGAATGGTAAGGAACTGATATGTTTTACTCTTTGGCGTGTACGTCGATTGCGATCGGTTCGTAATCGACCCACATAAGCAGTCCCGCCCTGTCCATTAG
>CAVFUJ010000008.1:0-36417 GCA_963625795.1 Anaerovoracaceae bacterium | reverse complement strand
TCAAACAGGCCAAAGAGCTGTACGACATCAACCTGTCATGTGTCGGTTATAAGACCGCAACATTGGCAGTCAATGAGTACTCGACCTCAGGTAAGATTTCATATGACTTCCTCTGGGGAAGAGCATCCGATTACGCAAAACTCGTCAACTACGACGGAAAGGGCGGAAACATGCTTCTTCAGAGCGACTGGGAATCCAAGATGCCCAACATGAAGTACTCCGACGGACTTGCAGATGCATCCTGGAAAGCCACATACGAGTCGATGTACGGCGAAGGTACATACAGCAGAGACATTTCATCTGTCGCACCCTTCTCCGGAAGCACAACATCATTCGTCTACAACACTGCATTCAACGACCCCGACATCGAATGGAACGAGGTCAAGATTACAGATCTGAAGGCAACAGTCACAAAGATCATCACAGTCACAGAGGAATCCACCGGAGTCGCACTCGACAAGAGCACGGCTGTCGCAAGCATCGATGATTCCAAGACCTACTCGATCAGCAGTGTCAGGGAATACCGTGTCGCAAACCAGGATGCAAGCGCATTGGTTTACTACGGACTCCCCCACAACTACACCGAGCTTTACGACTGGTCCAAAGTCTACCCTGAGCAGTTCTATCTCCCCTCGGCAACAGGAGGAGCTAACTTCCACGTTCAGCTTATCCTCGAGGCAATGATCTACGAACTCGCAGCAGACGGCGACTCATGGATTGCATGCACCGACAAAGATGCAGACGTCTGGAGCGGAGACCTCAAAGGTAAATACACCGGCGATTACGCAAAGGACAAAGCAACATACATGGAATACGTCAACGAGAAGATCCTCAAGAACGGTACAACCCCCGAGAAATACGGCGAGCAGGTACCCTACCTGAAGGCATACCTCGAGGACGCAGCACCCTACTGGAACAAGGCACTCACCGGAACATCGGCAGCTGTCACAGCACCTAACCAGACACTCGTCGGTAACAAGGACACGACACAGAAGGACTTCAGCAGCTCCACAATCATGATTGCTCTGAACTCCACCGAGTCACTTGCCAACAGGACATACATGTATGCAGCAGACATCGGAGTATATGCACCCGAGACTACATGCTCCAACAGGTGCGGACTCTTCCTTATGGAGAACAGCCCCAACCCCTACGGAGCAATCGTTGTTGCGAACCTGTTCAACGACCCTGCAAACCAGGCATCGTACTACAGTATCGCAGGTAACGGTTACAACGTCGACCTCAACACACTCTCCGCAGAGCAGAAACAGCTCTTCGAGAGCAGATGGACCGACTGGGACGCATACGACAAGCCTTACGTCTCACCTGAAGCGATTCAGTCCAACATGGTCATGCCCGCAATCGGTTACCTCGAGGGCAACCTCTCGCAGTACGCCGACAAATACATCAAGGCATCGGCTTAAGCATAAAACAGCATCGGTGAAGAGATGAACCGCAGGGAAAAGGCAGAACTGATCCCTGTGGCCGTCTCTTCACTGGTCATTCTTTTACTTTTCTTTATTCCGGTTATCAATTCGATACAGAAGAGTTTCGCACTGTATGACGGAACATTTGTCGGTTTTGATAACTATATCAATGCAATCAACAATGTTTACTTCCAGAACGCTTTCGTTTATACATTGAAAATAACGCTCATTTCCATCGTTATAACAATGGTTTCCGCCGTCATATTGGCGATGGCCATACGCAAAACGTTCGTCGGAAAGAAGCTGACTCTGTTCCTTCTTCAGTTTGACATCTCCATGCCGACGATAACCTGCGCATCGATGATGATTATAGTTCTTTCACAGGCAGGTTTCACAAGCTCACTGTTCTACAATCTGGGACTCATCACATCCTATACGGAGTTTCCGAACATCTTCAGCGACCCTCAGGGGCGCGGATTAATACTGTCGGTTGTATGGATGTTCGTTCCTTACATTGCATTATCATTCCTTGCGGTACTGCATTCCCTGTCATCGGATCAGGAAGATCAGGCCGCTACATTGGGAGTCGGGAAAATCAAGCGTTTCATTTACATCACATTTCCGTCACTCAAATCATCTATCGCATACACAGCGGTGCTGTGTTTCGCCTGTGTGTTCGGCTCATTCGAACTGCCGTCTTTGGTAGGAAGGGAACACACATTGGTCACTCTTGCTTACTACTACTTCACAGACGTGGCGATGATTACGCCTGAACACATGCAGTCATATGCCATATCAATCATCCTGTTCGTCATAACCGTGGCTGTCTCATCGGTTCTGATGTACTATTCACTTGTTTCCGGGAGGAAGAACGAATGATTGTGAAAGAACCGCTCAGAAAAATCATCATTCTCTTCACAATCATAGTAATTGTGTATCCTGTGATTCCGTTATTTGTTCAATCCGTTGCGGGACCGTGGGATTACAAAAATCTCCTGCCGAGCAGTTTCACATTGGACAATTACATTGCGGTAATCGATACATACAACATTCCCAAAACCACACTGAACAGCATTATCGTTTCATCGATAGTTGTGGTCATATCGCTGATACTGGCTATATTCCCGGCTAAATTCATCGGCACCAGGGAATTTAAGGGAAAAACATGGGTACAGGTATTCACGATGATGCCTGTTATGGCACCGGGAATAATAGTTCTCTTCGGTATCGGCAGTGTATTCGCAAAAATGGGCATCTACAGAACATATATGTCGCTGATACTGTCCGAGGTTGTCTTCCTGATTCCGTACATGGTCATGGTGCTTGTACCTGTATTCAAGAATTACGAAGTGGGGGTCGAAGATCAGGCAGCCACATTGGGTATCGGAAGATTATCTGTGCTGATGAACATTACATTACCGTCAATCAAATCCGGTCTTGCTGTCGCATGTATGTATGTGTTCATCAGTTCATGGGCAACATTCCTTGCCGTTAACATGTATGCGCCGATTAACTTCGAAACGATGGGATTCATAATGTATCCCGCAATCAAATACGGTCAGGTATCGCAGAGTATGCTTGCTGCGTTAACGATAATATTCTTCATCCCTTCGGTACTGTTCCTGTTGATATCGACATGGATTATGGGTACCGACAAAGTCAACAATCAGAGGGTCTGAAATGAGTTTCCTTACTATCAAAGGCATTACAAAGACATACAAAGGCGCCGCATCTCCTTGCATCGATAATCTCGACCTTGAGGTTGAAGAAGGAGAGATTGTTGTTATGCTCGGGCCGTCAGGCTGCGGTAAGACGACCCTGCTGAAACTTATAGCCGGATTGGAGGAACAGGATTCCGGTACGATTCTTATCGACGGAGAATCCGTCGACGGAATGCTCACAGAGAAAAGACCCATCTCGATGGTTTTCCAGAAACCGTTCCTTTTCAAGAATATGGACGTTTTCGGAAACATTTCGTTTGCACCGAAAGTTACGGGAAGATTCGCAGGTAAAGAAGAGATGATTTCAGAGACCCAGAAGTATATCGATATGGTAAAACTCACCGGTTTCGAACACCGTCCCGCTACGCAGTTATCCGGAGGTCAGGAACAGAGGGTTTCTTTGGCAAGAGCATTGATTGTAAAGCCTAAGTTACTTCTTCTGGATGAACCGCTCAGTGCGTTGGATGCGGGTTTAAGGGTGGAAATGCGTACAGCCGTAAGGAAAATCTGTAAGGATCTGGGACAGACGGTTATCTTCGTTACACACGATCAGGAAGAAGCCGTCGCAGTCGGTGACCGCATTGCGTTGATGAACAACGGCCACATCGAACAGTTCTCTTCACCTGAGGAATTCTATTCCCGCCCTAAGTCTGCAACGGTTGCGAGATTCTTCGGATGGAAGAACATTGTTCCCTGTAACTACGACGGAAACGGAAATGTCGATTCCGTAATAGGAAAATTCACAATCGACGGTTATTCATCGGGATCCGGCGAAAAGATGTTGGTGATAAGACCGGAAGCGTTCTTCGAGAGCGTTGACGGAGCCATCGAAGGAAAGATCACGGAAGCATCTTTCATGGGAGTCAGGATGGATTACGTCATAGACAGCAACGGACATATTCTCAACGTATCTCTTGACACAAACACTCTCAGACACACCGGAGAAACCATAAGATTGGGCGTAAACCCCAACGGAATGTGGCTTGTCGATAAGGAAGAAATTTCCATTCATGCGGAAGAATCGGTGCAGAAGAAAGGTCTGAAGAAACTGTTCTCATCTTTCAAACATCAGAAAGACGGGGAATGATATTTCACCGTATCGATCATCGCCTTGATCTTCTCTCTCGGAAGTCCTCTGTCGACAGAGCATGAGCATGTGAAAATCATATTGCCGATTTTTGACATCTTATCGACGTAGTCACCTGTGTCTCTGATGACTCTGTTCATATCGCCGAGTGCGATAGTCGTGAACGTATCGATTCCGCCCATAAGTGAGAATTTGGGGAATTTCTTTCTCAGGATTGCAGGGTCGTTGTACTCTCCGTAGTAGAGGCAGTCCAATCTGATGTCACGTAACGATTTCTGTGCGGTACCGCTGTCGGAGAGTTTTCCGTGAGGGTGTAAGCACACGCACGTGTCGTATTTTCTTATTTTTCCGACGAGTTTTTCTATCGAAGGAACTGAGATATTCTCGAACGGATCGGTGCCGATTACATCGATATTGTCATATGCACCCGAAATGAGACACATGTCCGGAACAGCTTCTTTTAAGACTGCCTCCGCAACGTGCCAGTCCACCCTGGATGTGAATTTCATTAAATCTTTTACATAATCCGGTTCGCTGAGAGTATCCATCAGGAACTGCTCGAATCCTCTCATAGACGCGGCTACACTCATCGGCGACGGGATATGCTGTACAAGTGCTGCATCCGTGCCTTCACGTACCAATTTATGGGAAAGAACAACCTGTCTTATCGATTCCTCGGAAACGTTGAACGCTCTCTTCCTGTAGATGAAATCGGGATCGTCCTTCAGGACGTTTTTCACGGTATACATTATCCCGTGGGGAGGATACTCCACTTTGTTACCGAGTTCTCTCGTATCAATCCATACGACAGAACCGTTCACTGCATCGATTCCTGTGTACTTCTGAAGTGCCAGCAGAGATTTTGCAGACTTTTCACCGTCAAGACCGGATACGAATAATTCGTTTGTATCGTATCCCGCTATTTCCATGCCGAGTGTGACATCGAACAGGTATGTGGGTATGTTTCCGTTACCTTCGCACTTCACTGCTGAGATGAACTCTTCCTTCGGCATACAGTCACCAATAAGGGTTTACGACGTCCGTGAAAGAATGAAATCTTTCAGACGGACGTCGGAGCAATAATGAAGCTCAGATAATTTCTTTTGCAATCTCGATTGCTCTCTTGCAGTATTTGGGGCAGATCTGTGTGAGAACGCCCTGTTCCTGTGCCTTCTTCATGTCCTCATCTTTTCTGAGATCGAGGTTGAGAAGTCCGGGGCATGTAAGGGAACCGAATTCCGCAGTGAATCTGTCAATAAATTCCTGCCTCTTCTGCATGCACAGTCCTTTCTGTGCCATGTCTCCCGCTTCAACGTTTCCGTATTTTGCACCGATTGCAAGGAATGCGCCGCTGACTGCACCGCAGATTGTTCCCTGCATCATACCGACGCCGAAACACGATGCCAATTTCTTTCCCTGCTCCTCTGTGAGGCCCACTTCGGGGGCGAGTCTCGAGAAGACTGCCATGGAACAGTCGAAGCCTTCACCGAAACCTTTTGCGATATCTTCTTCGATGGTCATGTTAACCGTGAATTCGATGGGATGTAAGATATTTATACTGTATTATTTGAGTTCTGAATAAACAAATAGAATTTTTATCTATCAAATTGCAGATTACGCTGTTATATGGACGCCGATACCGTAAGATTTCTTGACGATGCATTCGAGAGAAGCATGAAGGATCACATGAGCATAACAAAGGACGACATCATCCGCATGCTCTCATTGGATCCCGAATCGGAAGAATGCGAATACATGGGAAAGAAAGCCCGTGAATTGGCAAGGAAGAGATCCGGTAACAAAGCATCCGTAGGAACCGCATTCGGTTTGGATTACCGTGCGTGTAAGGCAAGCTGTAATTACTGTTCCTTCGGCGAGAGATGGGGGCTTATGGACGGGTTTGACATTGAAATGTCACCCGAAGAGATTATCGAACTGATGGAATCGCAGATGTCGAGAGGATACAGAAAGTTCACGATAAGAACCACGGAATATTATCCTGTGGATAAACTGTGTAAACTTGCGGAAACAATCCGTTCGAAAGTCAAAGGTAAGTTCATGCTCGGTGTCAACACCGGAGAACTGTCTCCCGAAGATCTCGTGAAACTTCACGATGCGGGATACAACAGTGCATATCACACATTGCATCTGAGGGAAGGAATCGACACTCCGTTTTCACCTTCCGTAAGACTCAGAACGATGAAGAACATAGCAGATTCTGAGATGAAATTATCATCGGGAATAGATCCGATCGGCAGTGAACATACGGATGAAGAAATTGCGGATGTTCTCGTAACGATAAGGGAATTCGATCCGATGTCGATATGTTCCATGAAACGTATCAATCCCAAAGGAACGCCTGTCGGAGATATTCCGGAGGTAAGCGATCTGAGAGTGGCTCAGATTGCCGCAGTGATAAGATTCGCTTCGGGATACAACGTGTCTGCGGTACCTCCGAACAGGAAGGCAATGGAATGGGGTGCGAACGGCACATCCGTGGGAACGGGTGCGAATCCGCGTGACAGCGTTCACGATCCTTCTACGATAGGAAAATGGAGATCCGACCACGATGCCGTAAAGCAGATGTTCATCGAATGCGGATACGAAATCGGAGGGAACTGAGATGGCGGTAAAGATAATAGACACATTAGCCGGAGAATGTACATCCTGCGGAAAAGCGGGAGATATGAACTATGCCGATGAAAACGGGCCGATCTGTAACGGCTGTGCGGAACCGTACATCAGAGAAAGGGTCAAACAGATCTGTGAGGCATCGACTTCAAAGAATCCGCGTGAAATTCTCGATTCACTGATTGGAGACGATCTCATCGCCGCACGTCCCCTCAGATTCCACATCATTGTGGGATCGGCATTGGCTTCCGCATACAGAAATTCCGGAGGAAAAATCGATCTCAATACGGCATTGGATGAAATCATGCGCAGAGGTGCATTCATCCCTCCGAAGGCATGCGGTCATGCGGGAGACTGCGGTTCCGCAGTATCCACGGGAATATTCTTCAGCGTGATTGCGGACACCCATCCTCTCAAGGAAGAGAACTGGGGCGAACTGCATATGCTTACAGGTTCCTGTCTTTACGATTTGGGTAAAATCGGAGGTCCCAGATGCTGTAACAGAGGTGCGAACGTTTCAATGGGAAATGCCGTAAAAACAGTGAAGAGAATCTTTGACGTTGAAATGGAATGGCATGAGGTTCAGTGTACGCATCAGGATGCGAACGACAAATGCATCGGAGGAAGATGTCCTTTTTCTCCGGAGTGTTAAATAATTACGATTATTCAGAGATGAGAACAAATGGACGGTAAAATCAAAGCATTAATCGATAATGCAAAGAAAACAGCTCTCGGACCCGATGCTCTCGACAGAGAATCGATCATCGGATTGCTGTCGATTGAAACAGGTTCGGAGGAATTCGAGTATCTCGGTAAGGCTGCGAGAGATGTATCCAAGCTGTTGGTACTTAACCAGGCCAAAGTCGGAACATCCATCGGATTGGATCTCCGCCCGTGTGCCGCAAGCTGCGAATTCTGTTCTCTCGGAGAGAAATGGGGTCTTGTTAAGGGATGTACGGAATTATCCGATGAAACCGTGATGAAAATAATCCGCGAGAAGAACGCGGAAGGATATTATCAGTTTACACTCAGGACCACAGAATATTACGATTTGGAGAGGTTGGCTTCTCTCGGAAAGAAGATAAGAGAAAACGTTCCGGGAGATTACTATCTCACTGCGAATACAGGTGAGCTGACACTTGAGGATGCGAAGCATCTGAAGGAATGCGGCTACACCGCAGTATATCATGTACCGAGACTCGGCGAAGGAAAATACACTCCGTTCACTCTCGAAGAACGCAAAGAGACGATGAGGAACGCTAAGAAAGGCGGACTGATGCTTTCGACGGGATTGGATCCAATAGGAATCGAATTTACAAACGAAGAATTGGCAGACAAGATTATCGAACTCAGGAACGAAACTCCCGCAGGCATCTGCGTGATGAGACGTGAGAGTGTTCCGGGAACGCCCTTGGGCGATATGGAAGAGATTTCAGACGACAGATTGGCACAGATTGTAGCCGTCGTACGTCTTGCGTTCAAAGGAAACCTTGCAGTCCACCCTGCCAATAAGAAATCGATAGAATTCGGTGCGAACAATGCCGCTGCGGAAATCGGTGCCACGCCGCGTCTCGACAGTGACAACCTTTCGGAATGGATTCACAGACACGACGATATAAAGAAAATGTTCCTGGACGCAGGATACGATTTGGTTTCCAAGTCACAGTACGGAAGTAAGAGGGAATGACGGCGGTTCCGCCCGCCGTCAGGTTTAACAGCAACCGTCCTTGCACTTACACTTGCAGCCGGTCGCTCTGCAGTCGTTGATGCGGTCGTTGAAGTATTTGTTCAGGAGGCACATCTGGGTCTCTTCTACTTTGTAGTGGTCCCATTCGTCTCCTTTGACTGTCTGTACAAGGCCGGAGGCTACGAGGGAAGACATCTTCCTGTCTACTCCGATTTTATCGAGTCCGAATCTTTCTCCGACTTTGCATCCGCAGATCTCACCGTTCGAAACCATCTCGAAGATGGTGAGGTTGTCTGCATCGCCGAGTGCTTTCACCATTGCAACTATGTTTTCTGCTGCCATGATTAGTATATCGATGAACTACTATATAGATACTTCTCAATATAGAAACTCATCAATATCAATTACAGTCGCATGCAGGGTTGATTAACGGTATTTTCTCGGGAACAAGATCTTTAAAGAACTGTCTGAGAGCTTTGATGCCCTCTTCGTTGACGGAATATCTCATCCACTGAGCGTCTTTTCTAGAATTCACAAGTCCGCTCTTTACGAGTATTCTCATGTGGTGTGAGAGTGTGGGCTGTGTGATGTTAAGTTGTTCCAATATCTTACAGGCGCAGATCTCGCCGTCTGTCAGCATCCTGAAGATGCGGAGACGGTTCTCGTCCGCGAGGGCTTTCAGCATCACGACTTCGTCACACATAATTCACATTATCCAGACTACTGATAAAGACTTATTGATAAATATCAATGTAAATACGGAAACACTATCACCCGGTCTTGGCTCCTAACAGCCCCGACCGGATGGCAAATACCGAAAGGAGGTAGGGTTTACAGTGGGTTTCTGCTATTCCTATGACAATGAATGCGATTCGTCTGAGAGCGGTATCTGCGATTGCAGACGGCTGTGTGATTATTTAATAATTTACTGAAATAATCAATATGTTTCTCAAGCCATCTCAATCGGACAGCTTTCAATCCATTCTCCGTCGTAGATTACGGAGCCGTCTTTTGCGTAGTGAATGCCGTGACCTTCCATTTTGTCGTTGGCAAACCATCCTACATACACTTCACCGTTGGACCACACAAGTCTTCCCTTACCGTGCATCCTGCCGTTGATGAATTCGCCTTCGTAGAACGTACCGTCAGCCCATGTGAGTTTCCCGCGGCCTTCTCTTTTGTCTTCTACGAAATCTCCTTCGTACTTTTTACCGTCGGCCCAGATGAACAGACCGTTACCGTTTCTGCATCCGTCGGAATATTCTCCTTCGTAAACGTCTCCGTTGCTCCAGGTGAACACACCGACACCGTTCTCCACGGGTACTCCGTCCTTTTCGGTGTACTGTCCGACGTAGATGCCGTCGTTGTAGGTGATCTTGATGACCTCGAGATTCTCCATGTTCCGATGTATGCGGACAAGGATAATAAGATGATGTTACAGAATCATGCATTTCTGCGGCTTACAGCTACGGCGATGACGAAGAATAACGCAGTTACGCCGATTACATAGAGAATACTCGTCACCGGTGTGAAATCGAATCCGAAGAGTGTAATGTCGTATCCCATCATGTTCCAAATGTTATCCGCAACATCCGTCGGTGCCGTCGAGAATACGGCATCGAAGGAATCCTTTCCGAAGATGTTACGCATCATCGTTGCGATATGTGTAGCGGGAACAAGTGCACTCACATTCTGCATCCACCCGTCCATCGTTCCCAACGGCATGTAAGTTCCCGTCAGGAATCCGATTAACACACTCAGTATTGTGTACAATCCCGAGAAGGCTCCCGCACTTTTGATCGCGGAAACAATCGCATAGAGTATTATCGACGATGACAGCGAAGCCGGAACTGTAAGAACAAGTGTCAGCAAAGTTCCCTGAACCGAAAGCGACGTACCTGTTATCATCAGGAATATCACGGAAATAACGAACGTTATGACACTCATGATGAGTCCGACGGCGAATGTGCTGAGAACATACGATGCGGAAATCATCACAGGCGACATTGTCGTCATAAGGGCATCTCTGTACCTTCCGTCCACTTTATCCTGAATCATAGTCTGGAACGCACCGACCGTCGTTGTCACGGAAACTATCGCTATGACTCCCGATAAGACCCAGGCATCGACCATTCCTCTCACGGAATCTATGTCGTAAGGGAAGGATGCAGGCAGTGCCGCAGCTATCGAATCCACGAGATTGTTCCTCAGGAAGATAAGATACAGAAGTATGACAATCAACGCACCCAACAGAGAAAAGAACACAGAAGATCTGTCTCTGAAATAGATCAGACAGTTTCTCTTTGCAAACGCGAATATTTCATTCATCGGAAACATCTCCCGTGATTCTGATGAATGCATCGTCTAACGTTCCCGTTCTCACTTCGAATGACTGAAGATCATTCTTAATCAAATCTAACAGAGGCAGAGATTCGAAGGAATCGGCGACAGGGATGATGAACGCATCTCTGTCATCTGTGTATCCGATATTCATCGAATCCAATTTCTCCTTCAATGCGGTATGATCTTTCGGAACAGCCCTGATGAAATCGGTGCAGTACATCGCTTTCAGTTCATCCGACGTACCGTGTGCGACGATGTTTCCTTTGTTCATGATTACAATGTCATCGGCCTCCGCAGCCTCTTCCATGTAATGTGTTGTAAGGAAAATCGTTGTACCCGAATTCCTGTTCAGTCCGAATACCGCATTCCACAGAGCTCTTCTGCTCTGAGGATCCAATCCAGAAGTAGGTTCGTCGAGAATCAGTAACCTTGGATTGTGAACCAATGCTCTGGCTATGTCGGCTCTCCTCTTCTGTCCGCCTGAAAGTTTTCCGTAAGTACGGCCGCGGAGGTCGTCCGCACCCATGGCTTTCAGTGCACGGTCCACGGATTCTTTCAGAATATCTCCTTTCAGTCCGTACATCGCACCTTTCAGAGATACGTTCTCGTAAACCGTGAGATTCGGATCCAACATATGATCCTGGAAGACCACTCCGATATCTTTCTTCGCATCTTCGGGAGTTTTACCGAAAAGCTCTATGCTTCCGGAATCCTGCTTCAGAAGCGAGCAGATCATCGATATTGTGGTACTTTTGCCGGCACCGTTCGGTCCGAGGAAGGCAAAGAAACTTCCTTCCTTTACATCGAACGATATCCCTTTGACAGCCTCGACATCCGCATACGATTTGCGTAGTTCTTTGACCGAGACCGCCGACATGTGTAGTGAACCTGCGTGCAGGTATTAATTACTCACCTCAATAGGTTATAGTCCGGTACTGTGGCTATATAGAATATATCGGTCAGATCAGCAACGCTCTCGAATAATGAACATCTCCGCCGATCAGTTCTCCGATACGTTCCGTATCCTTCGGGAAGTGAAGGATTTCCGCATCTGTGTTGATATCACGGATCATTTCCGTTATTTTTTCATCTTCCGAAAATGTAATGACAATAACATCGGATTCGTTGATCATACTGCGGTATCTGAGGCCGTTCGTATCTTTCCTGGAAACGCCTGTTTTCAGGAGAGAATTTCCGTCGATTACCGTTATCAGCGGACCGATTTCATACGAATCTTTTCTGAAAACATAAAACGGATTCAGCATCGGAGATGAGATTTCCATACAGTTTCCCGGAGGTTCCGATATGATAAGATCCACATCATCCTTGGAATTCAGTTCCACCCTGTATTCGAACTGTCTTACTCTGGCACAGGGAGATTTCATAGGATAGTGATCGACATGTTCCGCAACCGAAGACATCTTTTCAGATGACTCAGCGTTATTTCCGATGAATGTGAATTTCAGATTTTTACAGGAAGATTCAATCACCGATGTTTTCCCGGATCCCGGGAGTCCTGCGACAACGACCGTTCTGATCATAATGTCCCTTCGTTGAATGAGTGTATGGTTTTCGCCATAACATCGAGATTGTTCAGCGGAAGTCCTCTGTTCACGGAGCATGAGCAGGTCATGATGTATCTTTCGCCTCTGAATGTGTCAAGATACTTCCCTGTGTCTCTGACGATTCTTTCGTCAGGTCCCAAAAGCAATGTGGAGTATGCGTTCACTCCTCCGAGGATGCAGCATTTTCCTCTGCATGTTTCTAACATATCCTCAGGTTCATTCCCTTCTGAAAATTGGAATCCGTCTGTCCCCGTACCGAGAGATGCAAGAAGAATGTCTTTTCTGTCATCTGTCGAGAAGACTCCGTGAGGATGATAGACTGTCGGTAATCCCATCTGATGACATTCGGAAACGAGACTTTTCACGTGTTTTACCGAATATTCAGCATATTCATCGATACCGACCATATCGGGATTATCCGTTGCGGATGCGAAGAATACCGCATCTGCGATACCTTCGGAAATGTATTTTATCTCCTCGGAAACCATTTCTTTTGAGAATTTCAGCAGTCTTTCCGCAAAATCACTGTCTGAAACCAAATCCATCATCAGCGGTTCGACGCCTCTTGCGAATCCCGCCATAGTCATAGGTCCGGGGACATTTACCGCCAATGCGAGGTCGGGTCTCTTTTTCTTCACAATCTCACAGGATTTTCTCATACCCTTCTGAAGCTTTCCGATAACATCCGACGGTTCGTATTTATCCAGTGAATCCGGGTCTGCAAACGCATACTCCGACATGAACGGAATTCCGTACTGGCTGTGTGACATTTTTCCGCCGATTCCGTCGAGACCGTATGAGAAAATACATCCGACGGTGACATCGTGACCGAGACGTTTCTGCAGTGCGAGAACGCATTCCGCAGACTTCTCGCTGTTGTATTCGTCACCGAATACTTCGGATGTAGTAATATTCAGTTCATCCATTCCGAGGGTGAGATCCCTCGGCAGAAACGGTACTTTACTGCAATTTCCGTCTGTCAGCACTGAGAGAAAAACATCCTTCGGGTCCATACGACCGAGAATAAGATTGTATGTTTTATTTATTTCCAAAATATTGCGAGAATTGATAATATGCTGTCGATAGGAGATACTGTTGACGATTTCACATTGGATTCCACTGACGGAAAATTCACGCTTTCGGAACGTGTCAAAGACGGTTACGTTCTGCTGTACTTCTACGTAGTAAACTACGGAAAGACATGCACAGACTACATGGCACTGATGAACGAAAGAGTCGATGATTTCAGAAAACTGAACGTCACAATGTACCATGTGAATCCTGAAACAGTTGAAAATCACAGAGCATGGATGGAACACACCGATGCACAGTTTGTTCACCTTTCGGACAGAGAGCAGAAAGTCAGCAAAATGTTCGACTGCATCGTAACCAAAGCAAAGAACGACAAGATTCTCGGATACACCAACAGAGGACTCTTCCTTATCGGCCCCGATATGAAGATCAGGTACGCATGGCGCGCGGATTGGCCCAACAATACCGTTCCCATGGACGAACTTCTCGACAGTATCAGAGAAGCAATCGGGGAGTGAGTCTTTGACACCCGGGGACAGGTTTACCGCAGTCATGTCCGGAGATTCCGGAATGCGCTCCCTGTTCCTGAGGAATTTTACTGTTTCTTTGGATGCACTCAGTCTGAAAACAACAGACATATTTTCTGAAAAATACGACGCGGAGAAAGCATCCGACTCAATTGCCGCATTTCAGAAGATTACGGAGCAGGATGCGGTTGTAGGATGTATTCATTCCCCTGCATTCATAGTCGAACAGTTCGGCGGGAAGATGAAGTATCCCGAACACGGAATTCCCACTGCAACGAAAGCACCGATATCATCTCCGGATTCTCTGGAAAATCTGTGTACCGTTCCCAAAGGAAAAGCACTCGATGCAATCGAATCATACAGACTGACAAGGAAGAAATTGCCCGATATTGCAGTTGTTGCCAACATAACAGGCCCTCTGACCAAGGCAAGTGTCATGATGGGCATGGAACAGATGTCTTTCGCGATACTTTCCGATAAAGACTACGTAAGAGACGTTATCAACATCGGAACCGAATTCACGTATTCCGCTCTTGAGTCGATGTATCGTGACAATTCCGTCGACAGCACATTCATCGCATCCGCTTCTGATAACAACGATCTGTTCGGTGACGATGCATTAACCGAGTTCACATTCCCGCATCTGAAAGATGCCGTGTCCAAAGTGCATAAAATCGGTTCTACGGTCACTTTCCATCCCCACGGCAATTACGCCGAAGACCTTATTGAAAAATCAGTCAAAACGGGTATCGACTGTTTCCAATTCGCGGAAAACAACGATCCCGTGAAAATTCGTGATTTAATAGGTAAAAAATGTGTAATTATGGGAGGAACAGACATCGTTCCCGTACTGTACAGCGGTACCGAACGGGAAATAAGAGATTCCGTCGGTTATTTCATGAAGATATTCTCGGACAGCAGGTACATCTTCTCATGTTCCTGTTCTCTTCAGACAGGCACACCTTTGGATAACATCCGTATATTGTCCGAAGAATTTCGCAGCATATGCTCTGAGGAAACAGACTGATTACAAGATGGTGGACCCGGCCGGATTTGAACCGGCGACCTCCGCCGTGTGAAGGCGACGTCATAACCCCTAGACCACGAGTCCGTAGTGCGGACTAAGTATAATCCGTATTTAATTCTTATTTAGGTGTCAGAAGAACAGATTCACGCACAGACGGTGAGTTTGCTGATAGGCGTTCCCGCGGAGTAGCATCTGCTGTAAACTTTCCTGCATTTGTGGATCTTCACGAACTGTTTCTTCGCAACATCCTCGGAACCGTATACTTTCCAGCATCCGATGCATTTGGGGCATTTTCCGTCGTTTTCAATGAATCCTCTGACATCTTCGAGAGGATATCCCAGAAAAATACCGATATCGTGGGGAAGACAGCCGAATTCTTCTATCCTTTTCTTGAGAGAAGCTACAAGATTCTCCGTTGAAGAAATATCGTAAGATCTCTCAGCAAGATACGCTTTCGATTCCTCATCGATACGGTCGAGCAGATTGTCTCTGTAGACGTACACGATTGTACCGCATTCGGTTTCGAAGCAAGATATGGTCACACCGCGGGGACTGAGAATGTCACTAAGGCGTTTGGTTTCGAAGGCAATATCGTTGTAGGAGCAGCCAACCCTGAACAGGCTGCCGCATTTTATCCCCGCGAGTGTAGGGGCGCATTGTTCCACTATGCGCTTTTCGACCATGAATTTAGGATAGACTAAATAGTATATAAAATTTAGGTTAGTCTAAAAATCAAGATAATCTTTAAGGTATGATTCGCATACGCGAAAGCATGACAGACATGTCCGGTGACAGAAAAGTGGATGACGGCGCAGCATTCACGAAAGCAATCGAAGTTGTCCTTGCAACAGGAAAATCCGATTATCCGAGTTACATCGGAGGGCTGAAAGTGGCATCGGGTATGTCCGCGGATGTCTACAGCCCTATAGATAAGACAATTATTTTCGGAACCTACCAGGAACCGGAAGAAGGTCTTGCGGACAGAGCGGTTACCGTAGCCAAAGAAGCATTCAGAACATGGTCCGAGACATCCGTCGACGAGAGAATCGCAGTCTTTGAAAAAATTCTTTCAAAGATCGAACAGCAGAGGTACAGACTCGCCGCAATGGTGTCTGTAAGCGTAGGAATGGACAAAATCCGTTCTTTAAACGAAGTGGACACATTGATTGAAGTTATCCGCAGGGCGTGTGCCGATATCAAAACGGAAAAGGGAAGTCCGCAGGGCGTATGGGCAATCTTATCCGCATTCAACTCGCCTTTGGCATCGCCCATGGGCTATGCGGCAACGGCAATCATCGCAGGAAATACCGTTGTTATGGTGCCTTCCGTTCACTCAACACTTCCCGTATACACAATGTACCGCATCTTCGAGGACTGCGGAGTTCCCGGCGGTGTATTGAGCATTATAACAGATTCAACAAACAAGATGTCATCCGAACTTGCCAACAATATGGATATTACAGGTATCGTAGCGACAGGTTCCGGAGAGAGACTTGAGGATCTTATGTTCCTTCAGGCAGACGAAGACCTCAGATTCGTCAACGAAGTGAAGGGAATGAATCCGATTATGGTGTTCAAGCCCTCAGGTATGAAAGAAGCCGCAAAGACAGTTCTCGATGCGGCATTCAGATTCAGCGGTCAGCTGATCAATTCATGCTCAAAAGTGGTATTGGTGGAAGGACAGCAGGAGGAATTCCTGAAATGTCTGCTGGAAGAAGCAAATTCCATAACAATCACAGATCCCACGGATCCCAAAGCATACGCCGGACCGATAATTTCCGAGAAGAAACTGAAGGAATTCGAGGATATGCTTGATTCCATCAAAGGAAATGTCGTATTCGGAGGAAAGAGAGTTAAGGACATCATGACGGAGAACGGACCCTACGTTGTTCCCGCAATCGTTATGGGTCTTGACGATGAACACGACCTCAACAACATGGACAGTGCTCTGCCGATTCTTTCGATTCAGGTCGCATCAAGCGTAGACGATGCAATAGACATCATCAACTGCACCGAATACGGTCTGTCCGCAGGAATAATCACCAAAGACGAGGCAATCGCCAAGAGGTTCAGAGAGGAAGTCGACGCTGAAAACATCTTTGTCAACGACCGCAGCAAGATCCCGGGCGCAGCCTTCTGTGCAACGGTAGACCGTTTCCTGGACTGAATCACATCAAACCTATCAGCACGATTTCTCTTGTGCCGATGTAGGTGAGAAGGGTAGGGATTAAGAGGCACCCTGTCAGGTGCACTCTCCCTATCCCGAACATTATCGGGATGTATCCGATTAAAGCCGATACTGCAAGTAAGGCCAATCCGAAAGGTCCTGTGAACAGGTACACCAATATTACTATCAGTAAAAGACAGACAGTATTCATCTTGGAAGTATTGATTTTCGATGAAATACTGCACATCAGCTTTCCGCACTGAATCGTCAGACCGTATGCAAGGAACGCACCGACTGCGGCCGTAATCAGAAGAATCAGGAAGTTTTCGTTCAGTAATCCTGTGATTTCTTCTCCCATTATTTCCTCGACAACCATCATCGCACCCGATCTTCCCGTTCCCGATACGGATAATGTTGTAAGCATCATAATCGACGATGCAGAACCTATCGATGCGGTCATTGCGATGAATCCCTCAGGTCCTTTCTCACGCGAGAACATAGTTCCTATGATTGTCCCCGCAGTCGCCGTAATTCCCGGAAACCATCCTGTTACGCACCCCATCAGAACGCCTTTGATCCCGGGAAGAGGCCCGACGGGATACGGAATATCATCAGTCTGTTCCACAACCCTGCTTTCTTTCAGAGATTCCAACATCGCCGGAACTCCGAATAATCCCGAAAGCATAGGAAACAGTAATGTTCCGTTTCCTAAGATTCCGTCACAGGGAATATCCAAATCCATGCAGGCAAGACCCAGCATTCCGGAAATTATCAAAACAGCGGATGCAAGAACCATCCTGCGGATGTCTTTCTCGTTGATTATCAACAATAATACAGCAATACAGAGAATCAGTGCAGTTATGCTGTCGAGATAATCTCCGAGACCGTTCATAAGAATGAACTGCAACGGAACCGCAATCAGAACCGATACACACGAACCTATGCAGCTCCCGATTGCCGCGGATCTTACTGCAGACATCCCCTTTCCTTCGTTCAGAAGTCTGTGTCCCGGCAGCATTGATACGGCATCATCCGGACTCGGTGCACCGGTGAAGACCGACGGAACATAATCGATCGAAGAATGAACAATCGCAGCGGATGTTATGCAGCAGCATATTGCAATCGCAGTATACCCGGACGGGAAAAATAATGAAATAATTTCACTCAGCGGAACATACGATGCGAGCATAAGCGTAGCTAATGTATTCACATGAATTCCGGGAACCATGCCTGTGAATGTACCGATCGCGGCACCGACCGATGCCATACAGACGATCATGATGAGGATATCGATTTCCACAAATCCCCATTCGGTATGTCCCGATTATAAGTCCGATAATACAGTTAGCATTTAACAACTCATTTATACACATGTGCGATAAGCGTTTTCAGATATCATGGATGTCGAACAGAAATATGCGCTGATTACCAGGAATGTACAGGAACTTACAACTGGTGAGGAGCTCAAAGCACTCCTTGCCCAAGAGGACCGTCAGCCTACGGCGTATATCGGATTCGAGCCGTCCGGTTTGGTCCACCTCGGTTGGGCTTTGGTTGCCGCAAAGATCAAAGATCTCTGCGAAGCAGGTGTCAAGGTCATCATTTTCTGGGCGGATTGGCACGCATACATCAACGATAAACTCGGCGGAAATATTGAGAATATCCGTATCTGTGCCAGATACTTCGAAGACTGTTTCATTGCACTCGGTGTTCCGAGAGACAAAGTGGAATTCAGGTACGCTTACGAGCTGCTTGACAACATCGACTACTGGGAGAAAGTCATCAAGATTGCGAAGGTCACATCACTCTCAAGAGTCAAGAGGGCCATGACAATCATGGGCCGTTCCGAAAGCGACGCGGATTTGGATACATCGAAGATGTTCTACCCGATTCTTCAGGCAGCGGATATCTTCTATCTGGGTGTAGACATCTCATACGCAGGATTGGATCAGAGAAGAGCCAACATGCTCGCACGTGATGCAGCCGACAAGCTCGGATGGAAGAAACCCATTGCGTTGCACACACCTCTCCTTCCCGGACTCAAGGGCGGACAGAGGATGGATCCCGCAATGCTGAAGAAAGAGGACGCAGACATCGACACTTCATTCAAGATGTCGAAAAGCGATCCCAACGCAAGCCTCAGGATTCACGACACTCCCGAAGACATCAGAAGGAAGATGAAGAAAGCATTCTGTCCTCAGGAGAGAGAAGATGAATCGATCAACCCTGTTCTGATGATCTGCAAGAGTATCATTTTCCCTCAGCTGGGTAAGATTGAAATCGTGTTCCCCGAGAAGTTCGGAGGAGGTTCCGCGGTGTACAACAGTTACGAGGAACTTTCCGAGGCATACTTCAGCGGAAAACTGTTCCCCTCGGACCTCAAGAGCGGTGCGGCGGAAGGACTCATCAAAGTATTGGAACCTGTTCAGAAATACTTCGAAGAGCACCCCGAGAACTACGAAGCACTCAAGAAAGTCCTCAAAGACCTGGGAAGACTGTGAAATTTCACTCGTCGGCTTTAATGCCGGCGGCTTCCCTGTTTTTCTTTATTTTTCTGAATTCATCCATCGTTCTCATCATGCAGATGTGAAGGATGGCTTCCGCATCGCCTATTCCGGAGAGTCCTGCGGCACCGTCGTGGCCTCCGCCGTCTGTGACTGTTTCATAACCGATGTCTTTCACGATACAGCCGAGATTGATTCCTCTGCGGACCATCTCCTGTGTCGCTCTGGCACTGAGGCGGAAGTTGTCGTCTCTCTGCGAAGCGACAAACGCAACATCCGCTCCCGACTGTAATAATGCTCTGCAACCGGATGCTTCGAAGCTTCCGCCGAATGAAACTGCGACAATCATATCTCCGACACGGTCGAACTTCGACCTTCCGATGTATTTCATTGTAGCGACACGTTCGGACATACTTGCTTCCGTACGTGTAAGTGCCAGTGCCTCATCCATCTCGATTCCCGTTGTTTCGAGGATGTAAGCAAAATCCTTCAGGAGTTCGTAATCTCCGTATTGGAAGTGACCTGAATCGGTAAGCATACCGCCGAGAAGCATCAAACCTACGTCACGCGGAAGTTCGGGGCAGTTGTCGCGGATTATTCTCAAAACAATCTGCGCACATGCACATTTGTCCGGTTCGCAGTATAAGTCACATGTCCACTTGCCTGTGGGCTGGTGGTGGTCGATTACGATGCAGTTCCCGGGAATCTTGAAGTCTTCCAATCCGAACTGTTCCGGAGACGATGTATCGACAACTACAACAAGATCATAGCTGTTGATATCGCATTCCTCAAGGATCGGAATGTTCATTTTTGTCTGTACGAACCTGGAAACACGGTCGATGCTGTTCGGAGCGTAAATGTCGCAGTCCGGAAAGCATCTTGAGATTGCATAGGCCGATGACAGCGCATCCATGTCGGCGTTGCCGTGTACCATGATGACTTTCCTGCCGTTCTTCAGCTTCTCCGCAATCTCCTCGTACATATGACGGCGGAATGATTAGATTGTATAAAATAAACAGTATGAAAAAGAAAAGGAGAGGGAATGAATTCCCTCTTTTATCAGCGTCTTGTGGCTATCACGGCGATGATAATGAATGCCGCCACACCGCCTGCGACGAGATACAGATTCTTCACGCCGTCGACGATATCTTCCTTCTCAAGGAATGTCTGAGCCTTGTCGAGGAACTGTTCTAAGGCATTTGTTATCGATTCGATGATTCCGCTTATTCCCGAAGAGGAGTTCTTTGTCCATTGGGCGTACAGCGTAAGATTACTGCTTAATTTGGCAGGGATTCCCGCTTTGTATTCGCTTCCGGTTCCGTCGGCCTTAGTGTTCCAACCGTTGAACGTGTATCCGTCTCTGGTGGGTTCTGCGCCTGAGATAGTAATGTTTCCGTCATCATCTGTCTTCAGACTTCCCGGTCCGCCCGTTCCGCCGTTTGTGTCGTATGTGAGGATATACACAGTCTCGGTACCGGGTGTTCTGGCCCATTTGGCGTAGAGTGTTGTGTCGGTTGTGAATCCCGTTGTACCGCCCCATACCTTTGTAAGTTCTTCATCTGTACACCATCCGACGAAGTCGTAGTTTGTCTTGACAGTGGACGGGATTGTCGGTACGACACCTGCTTTCACATTGACAGGAGCAACGACTGTTCCGCCGTTGGTTTCGAGTGTGACTGTGATATTATCGGAACCGTACTTGTTGACAGCGAGAGGTGTCGGGAGTTTGAATCCGTAATCGACTGCCCTGGTGCTGTCATGAGACTGAGCCACGGTGTATTTTCCGGCGTGTGTATTGTCTACAGTGTTCTGACCTGCAAGAAGGTAAACGTCGGAGTATACGCTCCTGCCGCTGCTGCTTACGGGATCGTCCCATGTTGCGTCTACGACATACCAATTGGATTCGATGAGGACAAGATTCCACATGTGTCCTTCACCGACTCCCGATGTGTCGTTGTATGCGGTACCGACGACCGTAACGTTCGGGATTCCGTAGTAATCGCAGGCCATCTTGAATGATTTGGCATATCCTTCGCAGACAACCCTGTGGTCGCCGACCAATGCGGTGTAGGGGCTGCGTATGATCGTGCTTTTGGTTTCGTCTGACAGTTCTGCAGATGCGTATGTCAGGGTGTTCACGAGGTAATCGTGAATAATCTTGACTTTGTCTGCATTATCCGTCCCTGCACTTACACCCATACTCAGAATGACACTCTTTATCGCAGAATTCTTCGATTCTGTGTCGGCATCTTCGAGTTCGAAAGTTATGTCGACTTTTGTGACCTTTGTATTTGTAATCTGGTAGCTTGTGGATACTCCGGTACAGTATACGTCGGGTCTTTCGAGTTTCAGACAGTCGGTCAGCTTCTGTGTGCTGGCTCCGAGCTTTGCGCTTTCCCTCGCGGTTGCGTCGTAATCTGTGTATGCATCGCCTAGAACGTCACTTCCGATAGTGACGGTAACGGTGTTGCTGCTCTTATCGGCCTTGAGTAGCTCGTCATAGGCGTACTGCATCGGTTCGTCCAGTTGGTTGTAGTACCATCTGTCGTAACTGACGGCTGCATCCGCACTGTCGCATGAAACGACAAGCGGTACGGATGTAATCAACATGGCGATGACCAGCACAAATGCGGCCATCTTCCCCTGTGAGGATTTCATAGATTGTGTTCGGATTTACAGTATATAGTATTTGTCTGACGGATTTTGTTTCAGACAGCAGGATTCTGTACCGAATATCATTTTTCCTGTACCGTCTTCCCGGTGATGTGTTCGATTGATATTTCGTATATCTGTGTCACACTGCCGGAACGGGCTATTCCGTTATCAGCCAATGTTTCGTCGGGATAATATTTCATAGCAAGCTGTTTCAGCAGTGCCATTGCTCTCTGTCTGTCTCCGACAATATGACATCTTCCGAAAAGAACGACACTCTGCATGAACGGCGCCCATTTCTCATCTATGATTATTTCTTCGCCGCAGACGGTAAAGCACACTTTGTCACAGGCTTTGATTGCATCGGATTTGTGTCCTTCCATCGATCCGTGGAAGTAAATTTTCCGATTCTCTTCATCGTAGATGTAGTTCAGAGGAACGGCGTAAGGATAGCCGTCATCGCCGTTCATGGCGAGAACCCCGCGGCGTGCGGTGTGAAGAATATTGTTTACGGCATCCTGGCTGAGTGCTTTTCTTTCCTTCCTCATCGGTCTGAACATGATAGTCAGACAGTAAATTCTACAGATTAAACTGTTGTTATGAAAACTGTGACAGGAGCCTTTCAGGCTCCGTCGTAAAAATTCGGAAAGGGTTTCACTCGGTTCTCTGCTGGCCCATTGCTTTGTTGAGGGATTCCTGCATGGAGTTGTACTTCTCACGGAGTGCATTTTCCTGGCGTTCCATGGATTTCACGCGGACTTCCATGGTCTCTTTTCCCTCTTCAAGCTCTGCTTTGACGGATTCCTTGTCGTTGACTTTGATCATCAGGGACCCTACGTTCTTGTAGACGTCGCCTGTGGATTTGTCAAGCTCTGCGATGGTCCTCTCGATCTCCTTGATCTGTGCGTCCATCTGGAGCTTCTGTGTGGATACCGCCTGGAGCTGCTGCTGGAGCTGCTGGAACTGTGCAATCTGGTTCTGTAACTGGGGGCTGATGCTGTTCATTCAGTTCACCTTCGCTATTCTGCTGATATCTTCTGTTATGCGGATGCACCCAAGATAAGAATTGAGTGCAGCCCTCATCGCCGTGGCGTCGTGAGCGGTTATCCTGATGTATGCTTCATTTCCGGAACCGGATATTTCGACGTGCGTACGCGGTAATTCGCGGCACGTCTCCGGTTTTAAGGAAGAGATGATAGTTTCCGCGTTTGCGGAAACTATCTTCAGGTTTGCGCTCAGCATGATCGTACTCAGTCGGACTTCAGGACTTTCTTTACGTTGGGCCTCTCCTTGAAGAAGATCTTGGAGCCGCATTTTTCACACTGCAGTCCCAGCGCATTGACGTTCCTGATAGGTTCGTTGCATTTAGCACATCTGTACAATCAAATCACCTCGGACGGAATCACTCACCGATCGTTGCTTTCTTGAGCTCAGGTGAGTATGCGCCCGCAGCGTACTTGGAGCCGCAGTGCTTGCATGCCCAAATGCCTGAGCTGACCCTCTTGACGGAGGTGTGGTGGCACACAGGGCACTCATGATTCTTCTTCTGGTTGGCTTCGATTGTCTTCACCCTGTTGCGGACGACGACACCGTACCTTGCTCCGAACCTTCCGGATGTACCGGCTTTCTCTGTTCTCTTTGACATCTTTATCACCCAATGATCTTTCTGATCTCTTTGCCCTTTGCGACGGCCGCATCGAGGCACTGGCTGAGCTCATCGAGTGTGATTGAGCCCTTTCCGCCCTTCTGCATCGCCCTGAAGTTGCCGTTATCGTCGGTCGTGATTGTCAGGCGAGCAGTTGAGATGTGTTCTTCGTCGAAATTCGGGTCTAATATTAAAGTGTTATCTATCTTACATGCGGTGACCGATATAGGTGTGCATGTTACGGGGAGGGGTTGGTCTTCTCCGAGTCCGTACTGTTCGTAGGGAACGACCGCAGTCTTCAGTGCGAGCACAGCCGCGAGGTTGGCTGCATCGAAGAGGTTACCGTCGTAGTCGAGTGCGTACATATCGATGAAGCACATCCATACTTTCACACCTTCCTCTACGCAGAGTTTGCTCACATCGACCATCTTGGATTCACGGATACCGCGGTCCACGACACGTGCGAGTTCGATTGCGTCTTCTCCCGGCGGTCCGCCCTCGAATGAGGGGTGTGCCATGGGGAGGAATTCCATACCTGTTGTGAGGACTCCTTCTCCGGGAGTGTCCGGGAACGGTGTACCGGGGATGATTTTCACTCCCGCGATGACTTCCGTCTTTCCGAGCTTGACTCTTGCGGATCCGTCTGCGGACTCGATGCAGTTTGTGACGTAGGAAATCTTCCTGTTGTCTTTGACACCGCGTCCGTCCTCTCTCTTTCCTTCTTTGAGGAGTTTGACTATGTGGTCGCGTTTGATTTCGGAAATTACGATATCACTCATCGTCATCAGCCTCCTCTTTCCTGGTGCTGTATCTCTTTTTGAGGGCATCCTTCTGGATGTCGTAGAGTTCGTGGCATGCGCCGACTGCCATTGAGATAGCCTTATCGAACTCTTCCCTTGTCATGTTACCGTCCATCTGAAGGAGAACGATCTCATCGGTGGATGGGACGATTGCGATAGGCACATCGGCTTCACCGAAGTTGTCTTCTTCTTTGTTCAGATCGAGGAGAACCTTTCCGTCCGCTTTACCTGCGGCGCATGCGGGAACGATATCTCTCATGGGGATACCTGCATCTGCGAGTGCAACCGATGCTGCGGTAAGTCCTGCGCACCTTGTACCTGCGTTTGCCTGCAGGATTTCGATGTAAACATCGATGGATGCACGGGGGTAAAGTTCTGTGAGAACTACATTCTCCAGTGCTTCTGCGGTAATCTTCGAGATCTCGATGGACCTTCTGTCGGGTCCGGGCCTCTTACGGTCGCTGACCGAGAACGACTGCATGTTGTATTTGCACTGAATAATCGCCTTGTTGGGGTTCTGCAGGTGTCTCGGGTGGCATTCCCTGGGTCCGTAGACTGCCGCAAGGACCTTGTTCTTTCCGATTTCTACGTAAGCCGATCCGTCTGCGTTGTTGAGGACGCCGGCTTCTACTTTGAACTGTCTGTGTTGATCGGCGGTCCTGCCGTCGATCCTGATTCCATTTTCATCAACTAAAACCATGTCGGTATGTCCGCTCATAATCATTCCTCCGATGCGTCGGGGAGTTTCCTCTCGATGAGTTCTTTGACCTTCTCCGTGAGGTTGCCTTTCTGTGAGTTTGCTTCGATGTACTTTATCGCTTCAACAGCAACTTCGGCATTCTCATCGTCGCCGTCAATCCATATTCTGCCGTTCTGTCCTACGAAAATACGGCAGTCGGTCATGTTCTTGAGCATCTGGATCATGGATCCGCTCTTTCCGATGATTCTTGACACTTTGCAGTACGGCACATCGACAATCATACCGCCCTCGAGTTTCCTGAGGCCGGAGTCGTTCATGGTCACCTGTATCTTCTTGCTCTCATCGACCATCAGGACCTTCAGGAGAACCGCGTCTCCGACGTTCAGGTACCTGGATGTGTCTCCGAACTCTACCTTCCACGGCACTTCGTTGACATGAAGGGGTGCCGGGTACGGTGCACTGATGTCCACCATCCAATTGGATGCCGCGATGTCGTTGATGATACCGATGACGGTATCTCCCGTCGACGGCATGTACACTCCGCCGATGGGTATGACACTGACCCCGTTCTGTGAATAGTTTTTCACACCGAGGATTGCGGCATACACTTTGCCGTCCTTCTCGTAGGTGTTGTCTCCGCCCTTCTCGCCTTTTGTGCTGAGAATGTCACCGGGGACCACTATCTCACGAGACGGTCTGGCATTTCTTTTTTCCATTTTATCACTTCTCGAATGTAATTCTGTAACGCTCACTGTATCAGTTTGACCTCGGCGTGTCCCTTGGTCCTGCTGTTGAGCTTTGTTGTAAGTTCTGTCGTGAGTCCTGCGGGGATTTCCATCACTCCGATCCACGAACCGTCCTGAGTCCACTCTTCTCTCTCGATTATTCCGTATGCGGTTAAGTCTCCGTAGCATCTGGCGTAATCGTCGCCTTTGATCCTTACCGCGATTCTGCTCTTCTCGAACCTGATTGGGATAAGCGGTCTCAGGAGGTGCATAGCCTCTTCGACCTGTTTTTCTACGGATTTGAACGGATCGGCATGGAATTTGCATTCTTCCAAAGCCAATTCGATTCTTGTCGGAGGGTGGGGGAGTTTGGTCTGCGGATTGATTGCGTTGGCGGCGATATAGGCGATAACCTGTTTTCTCTTGGCTTCGAGCATTTCCTTTCTCTGCTCGGCCGTGATCTGAACTTCGCCTTTTGCGATGATCTTCGCGGCAATTTCGCCGATATCGGTCGTACCGAACGCTTCTTTGACTTTTTCCTCTGCAGGTCTCGTTCCTTTTCTGGCGTTGTCGAAGACATCCTCCACTGCCATGTAGGCAACGGGGTCTACTTCCTTCCCCTGTTTGATGAGGTCCATGACCTTGGGGTCGAGAAGTATTTCGAAAGTGCCGCCGTGCGATTCGAGGCGGGCAACTATCGCATCTTCGAGATTCACCATTCGGAACACCTTCAGAGTTTCTCGATGAATCCTGCGAGTTCGCTCTCGGTGAATCTTCTGAACGGCTTATCGACGGTGACGATTCCCGCTTCCATTGTCTGGGGCGTGGGTTTCTCTTCCACCGCTGCGGAGAGTGCCTTGAGTCCGAGGGCCATTGCCTCGTCAAGGGTCATGCCGTCTTTGTACTCCTTCTCGAAGACATCGAGGACGACGGGGCGTCCGGAACCGATGCATCCCGCTTTGTATGCGACGAGTGCTCCCGAAGGATCTGTCTCGAAGAGGTGGATACCGAGATCGTCCGTACCTGCGACGAGGAGTGCCGTACCGAAGGGACGTCCTCCGCCGTACTGTGTGAAGTACTGTTTGTAGTCGCAGACTTTCTTCACAAGACCTTCAACGGTGATGTTTTCGTTGTAGGTAAGCTTGTGGTTCTGTGCGTTCTTCCTCGCTTCGTCGACGAGAACTCTCGCATCGGCGACGAGACCGGAGGTCGCACAGCCGATGTACTCATCGATGTTGTAGATCTTCTCGATGGACTCGGGTTCGACGAGTCTGCTCGAAACGTGTTTGTCCACCAAAAGAACAACACCGTCTTTGAACTTCAGACCGATGGTCGTCGTACCTTTCTTGACTGCCTCACGTGCGTATTCGACCTGGAAAAGTCTTCCGTCAGGTGAGAAAACCGTGATGCCTCTGTCATAGGCCATTTGTCCCGGTTGCATTGTTTTAACTCCTTACGACGGACGTTATCGCAACGTTGTATAAAGTCATTCGTGTACCTTATTTACGCGCGGGAAGGCGCGTTCTCTTCAGTACATCGTATCTACTCCTCAGTGTTCTCAGAGTACCCGAAGTTCTGAGAGGCACGGAATCGGAATCCGCGGATTTCATGAGGGCGATGTCTCCGTCTCTCTTTTCCGGGGAGGATCTTATGACCGCCCAGCCCTCGGAGCATTGAATGACATACGGTGCATCGTCGCCTTTCAGTGCGCGGAGTTTCGGAATGAGTGTTTCTCTTGTCAGATTGGGATTCACGGTGAATGCGATGTATCTCCTGCGGCCTCTGACTGCTTTTACGACCATGACTTTCACCTTTCGGTTACGAACTGCGCACCGCATCTCGGGCATTCGCTGTCTCCGATGTACATCGTCTGCCCGCAGGCGCATTTGAATGTTCCGTCTTTCCACGGCATAACAATTCCGCAGGAACAGATGTTGTCTTCGATTCTGTTTCCGCATTTGGGGCAGATTCCTCTTCTCAGTCTGCGTTCCGTCATATCTTCCGGTACGCATCTGCAGTAGGGACATTCGTTGGTGAGATCGACACATTCCGCGTGGAAGACTTTCCCGCAGACACACTCCACGACATCCCCGTCTTCGAGCTTCCCGAAGCAGATGTCGCACTTGTCATCGATATCGTTGACATCCAAAAAATGAGTAGGTTTCAGCTTCGAACCGCCCTCCTTAGGCTCCTCCAACAGACCTTTCTTCTTCGCTACGTAAGTCACAACAAATATGACCAAAAACGTGGCGCAGAGAACGTAAAACGCCAGTGCCAGAGTGCTTATCGGGATGTCCATGTTCTGTGTGATTGCCATCATCTGTTAATATAGTTTCTTCGGCTGCGATCGTCGATAATTCGGTATTCAAGGTCTGTTAATGCCCCGAAATTACTTCGGATAATCCGAACTAATTTTGAAAATCTTACCAATTTATTTGTACCGTTACCGTTTAGGATAATTAATCCGAAGTTCCGAAATATCCTGTCTGGCTATTGAAATTTTAGGTCTAACTCAAAAATGGTAGGAAGATTTTTGTCTCGGTACCTTGGGAGTTATAACAAAAGGGACAAAATGCTATATAACTGTTATGTAGAAACGGTTAAAATACTTTAATGGATACTCAAGTTCCGTTCCAAACTATACAAATAGTAACGGAGGCAAAGATTTGACTAAATCAGCGTTGGTTATCGGTGCAGGAATTGCGGGTATCCAGGCTTCGTTGGATCTTGCAGGAAGGGACATCCACGTCTACCTCGTAGACAAGGACCCCACCACTGGTGGAAAGATGTGCCGTCTTGACAAGACATTCCCTACGAACGACTGTTCAGCCTGTATTCTCTCACCCAAAATGGCAGATGTTGCCGGCCACCCGAACATCACAACCCTCACTTACACTGAGGTTGTAAAGGTCGACGGCCAGGCAGGAGATTTCAAAGTCACGGTCAAGAAGAAACCCAGGTACGTTGACCTTACAAAATGTACCGGATGCGGTGACTGTATCGCGAAATGTCCTACCAAGAACATCCCCGACGAGTTCGAATTCGGACTCTCGACAAGGAAAGCAATCTACATCCCCCACGCACAGGCCGTTCCCAGGGTCGCATTGATCGATCCCGAGCACTGTAAGAAGATTCTTGCAGGAAAGTGCGGAGTGTGCGAGAAGACCTGTCTCAAAGGTGCAATCAACTATGAGGACAAAGAGTCAATCGAAGTCCTTGACGTCGGTTCCATCGTTGTCGCAACAGGATTCCAGGTATGGGATGCAAACATCGCAACAGAGTACGGCTACGGCAGGTTCGACAACGTCGTCACCTCGATGGAATTCGAGAGGATGATGTGCGCATCGGGACCCGACCACGGACACATCAAAAGAAGGTCCGAGGACCACGAGGCACCCAAGAAGATCGCATTCGTTCAGTGCTGCGGTTCAAGGTCTGAAAAGAAAGGATGGAAGAAATACTGTTCATCCGTCTGCTGTATGTACGCCACAAAGCAGGCAATGATTACCAAAGAGCACGCAGATGTTCAGGAAGACATCTTCTTCATGGATATCAGGTCCTACGGTAAAGAGTTCGAAGCATACATCCACAGGGGAGAAGACCAGTACGGCATCAGGATGCACAGGTCATCCCGTGTCGCTAACGTAGAAGAGAACGCAGACAAGACACTTACAGTCAACTACGCAGACGCCAACGGCGACCCGCAGTCCGATGTCTTCGACCTCGTCGTTCTTTCAGTCGGTCTCAACCCGCCCGCAGGAGCGGAGGAATTCTCCAAAATCCTCGGTATCAACCTCAACGAGTACGGATTCTGTGAGACATCCGTCTTCCACCCCCTCGAGACTTCAAGAGAGGGAATCTATGTATCCGGTGCATTCGCCGCACCCAAGGATATCCCGACAACAGTCGCGGAGTCATCCGGAGCGGCAGCAAAGGCAGGAGCATGCATTGTCGATGCAAACTTCGAGCCCTGCGCACCCAAGCAGTTCCCTGCGGAGAAGGATGTCGAAGGACAGGAACCCAGGGTCGGTGTATGGGTCTGCGAATGCGGTATCAACATCGGTGCAACAGTCAACGTTCCCGAAGTCGCAGAGTACGCAGCAACACTTCCCGGAGTCGTTTACGCCACAAAGACAATGTACGCATGTGCACAGGACACACTCCAAGCAATCTCCCAGGCAATTCAGGAGAAGAACCTCAACAGGGTCGTCGTCGCATCATGCACACCCAGGACACACGAGCCTCTGTTCAGGAACGCCTGCCGTGAGGGAGGACTCAACCAGTACCTCTTCAACATGGCAAACATCCGTGACCAGTGCTCATGGATCCACATGCACGAGCCCGAGAAAGCCACAATGAAGGCAAAGGATCTCGTCAGAATGGCAATTGCAAAGGCATGCCTCCTCGAGCCTCTCGAGGGAGCAAAGATCCCCGTCACGAACGCAGCAGCGGTCATCGGCGGAGGTATCACCGGTATGACCACAGCTCTCGACATCGCAGCTCAGGGATACCCTGTCCACATCGTCGAGAGGAGCGCACAGCTCGGAGGTCACGCACTCCAGTTCAGGCACTCTGAAGACGGAGTCGACACCGCAGCATTCGTGAAAGAGCTCATCGACAAGGTCAACGCCAACAAGCTCATCACCGTCCACCTCGGAGCGGAAGTCAAAGACATCCCCGGATTCGTCGGAAACTTCAAACTCCAGCTCAAAGACGGCTCAGAGTACGATGTCGGTGCAGTCATCCTCGCAGTAGGAGCAACACCCTACGTCCCCACCGAGTTCAACTACGGAAAGGATTCCAAGGTCATCGTCAACCTCGAAGCAGAGAAGATGATCGCAGAGGGTAAGTTCACTGCAAAGAACGTTGCATTCATCCAGTGTGTCGGTTCAAGGTCCGACGACGTGAAATACTGTTCACGTGTCTGCTGCGCAACCTCACTCAGGAACGCAATCAAGATCAAACTCGCAGACCCCACGGCAAATGTCACAATATTCCACAAGGATATCAGGACATACGGATTCCGCGAGGAGATGTACAGAAAGGCATCCGAAGTCGGAGTCAGGTTCCTCAGGTACCGCGACACCGATCCCCTGCCCTCATACGACGGAAACGTCGTCAAGGCATACGATACCATCCTCGGCAGAGACGTCGAAGTCCCCGTTGACTGCGTAGTTCTCGCGAACGGTATCAAACCCGACAGAGAGGAGAAGGAAGAAATCGCAAAGATGCTCAAAGTCCCGATCAGCAAAGACGGATTCTACTTCGAGGCTCACCAGAAGCTCAGGCCCGTCGACTTCGCAACAGAAGGTGTCTTCGTTGCAGGTCTCGCACACTGGCCCAAGTTTATGGACGAGTGTCTCGCACAGGCATCCGGAGCGGCATCAAGAGCACTCACAATCATTTCGAAGCCCTACCTGGTCTCCGAAGGTATCATCGCTTCAGTCAACGAGCACTACTGTGACGGATGCGGTGTCTGTGAGGGATGCTGTGAATACAAAGCAATCTCGATTGTCGAGGTTGACGGAAAGAAGAAGAGCAGCGTCAACGCAGGTCTCTGTAAGGGATGCGGATGCTGTGTTGCGGCATGTCCGTCTGGAGCGATGGAGCAGAAAGGATTCAAGTCCAACCAGATCATCGCCGAGATCGATGCATGTCTCGACTACCCCGTTGGAGGACAGTGATTATCATGGCAGATTTCGAACCAAGAATTGTAGCCTTCTGCTGCAACTGGTGTTCATACGCCGGAGCAGACGGTGCAGGAGTTGCAAGGCTTCAGATGCCTACCAACTTCCGTATCATCAGGACGATGTGCTCTGCAAGGGTTGACCCCGAGTGGGTCCTCAGGACATTCTCAAAGGGTGCTGACGGAGTCATCATCCTCGGATGTCACCCCGGTGACTGCCACTACATCGGCGGTAACTACAGGGCAAGGAGAAGAATCGCACTCTTGAGGATGGTCCTCGAGCAGTACGGATTCGACCCCAAGAGAATGAAACTGGAATGGGTCTCCGCATCTGAAGGAGAGAAATTCCAGAAGACGATCGTTGAGTTCGTGGACACAATCAAAGCCCTCGGACCTACACCTCTCAAGAAGGAGGAGTGAAAATGGGTCTCTTCAGCAAATTATTCAAGAAGAAGGACAAAGCAGAACCTGCAGCAGAGAAGAAGGCAGCACCCGCTGCCGCTCCCGCAGCAGCACCCGCCGCAGCAGCAGGCGGATACATCGCAAACTCCCCTATCGCGGGATATGTCCCCGGCCTCGGTGCACCTGAGGGCGGAAAGATCAAGATCGCAATCTACTGGGCGGCAGCCTGCGGAGGATGCGATGTTTCGATCCTCGACAGCGATGAGAAAGTCCTTAACATCGGCGCAATGGCAGACATCGTTATGTGGCCTATCGCAGCCGACGGTAAAGAGAAAGACATCGAAGCAATGGAAGACGGTTCCATCACCGTATCGCTGATCAACGGTGCGGTCAGGAACTCCGAGAACGAGCACATGGTAAAACTCCTCAGGCAGAAATCCAAGCTCGTTGTCGCATACGGAAGCTGTGCATGCTTCGGAGGAACACCCGCACTCGCCAACCTCGTCGGCGACGGAAAGGAGATCCTCGACTACGTCTACCAGAAAACTCCGTCAACAGCGGACTTCCAGGCAACGTACCACAAGGATGCACCTGTCATGCCCCAGACGACCACAAAGGTCCCTGAGGGTGAGGTCACACTCCCGGTGTTCTACGATGCTGTCCACTCACTCGACCAGGTCATCGACGTGGACTACTACGTCCCCGGATGCCCCCCGACACAGGAGACAATCGGAAAACTCCTCGACGCACTCGTCGGCTTCGTCTACAACGGCGTTGCACTTCCCCCGAAGGGAACAACCATCGGTGTAGAAGACAAGACACTGTGCGAAGAGTGCCCCAGGCACAAAGAGAACAGGAGACTCGAGGCAATCTACGAGCCCTACCAGGTCAACGTCGACCCGGATCTCTGTCTCATGGACCAGGGAATTCTCTGTCTCGGAGCAGCGACAGTCGCCGGATGCGGTGCGAAGTGTACAAGGGTAGGTCAGCCCTGCCGCGGATGCTACGGACCCACCAAAGCGGTCGAAGAGCAGGGAGCTTCAATCTTCACAGCGGTTGCATCACTGTACCCTGTGCTTGAGGACGATCCCATATGCGGAGAGGACAAGATTGCGGACGTCATGTCCAACATCAAGGACCCGCTCGGATACTTCTACGCATTCTCGATGTCGAAAGCATTGATCAAACACAAAGTCAAAGAAGGAGGTCAGTAAAATGGCTGGACCTATCATTTGGGATGAGAAAACAAAAGCGACCGGAAAGAGGATCACAGTCGACCCGATCACACGTCTCGAAGGTCACGGAAAGATCGAGATCTTCCTCGACGACAGCGGTAACGTGCAGAACGCTTACTGGCAGATTCCCGAGGTCAGAGGATTCGAGAGATTCTGTATCGGAAGGAAGGTAACAGAGCTCAACCAGATCACAGCAAGGCTTTGCGGTGTCTGTCCCGGAGCACACCACCTCGCATCGACAAAAGCAATCGACGGATGCTACAACGCAAAACCGACCCCCACGGCATTCAAGCTCAGGGATCTGTTCTACAACGCACACTTCGTGCACAGCCACATTGCGCACTTCTACGCATTGGCAGCACCCGATTTCGTCCTCGGACCTGCATCGCCTGCAGCAAACAGGAACGTTCTCGGTGTCGTCGGAGCAGTCGGACTCGAACTCGGAGGAGCAGTCCTCAGGGCAAGGTCCAAAGCACAGAGGATTCAGGCAATCATCGGAGGTAAGGCAACACACCCCGTCATGGGAGTTCCCGGAGGAGTGACAACCACCATCACGAAGGAACAGCAGAACGAGATCAAGAGCTACGCCCAGGATCTGGTTGACTTCGCAAAGACCTCGATGAAAGTGTTCAACGATGTCGTTCTCAGCAACAAAGAGTACGTCGACATCATCGCGAACAAAGACCTGTACTACCAGGAGTCCTACTACATGGGACTTGTCGGTAAAGACAACGCACTTGAGTTCCACGACGGACCTGTCAGAGTTGTCGACCAGAAGGGTGCAGAGTACGACAGGTACGATGCATTCGACTACCTCGACCACATCTCCGAGGCTGTTGAGCCCTGGTCCTTCGAGAAGTTCCCGTACCTGAAGAAGATCGGATACAAGGGACTCTGGTCCGGACCCGACAACGGTCTGTACCGTGCAACACCTCTGTCCAGGCTGAACGTCTGCGACAAGATCAGCACGCCTATCGCACAGGAAGAGCTCGAGAAATACCGCGGATTCTTCAAGGATGCCGGTGTTCCCTGCGAGAACGGTAAGCCCATCGTCAACTTCACACTCGCCACACACTGGGCAAGGATCATCGAAATGATCTACGCCGCAGAGAAGTGTCTCGAGGATGCAAACGACGCTGACATTACCAACAGCGATATCAAACAGACAGATCTCGTCCCCGGAGGACGCGGTGTCGGCTGTGTCGAGGCTCCCAGAGGAACACTCACACACGACTACACATGCGATGAGAACGGAATCGTTACCGCATGTAACCTCGTCGTCGGTACAACCAACAACAACGGACCTATCAACGTAGATGTCTGCAGGGTTGCGAAAGCACTCATTAAGAACTACGATGTCTCACCCGGTCTGCTGAACATGGTTGAGATGGCCTTCAGGGCATACGACCCGTGCAACTCCTGTGCAACACACAGCCTGCCCGGACAGATGCCTCTGACCGCAGTCATCAGGAACAGCGACGGTTCGATCTACGACACCGTCTCGCGCGACTGAATAAACTAAGGGGCGAAAGCCCCTTTTCTTTATTATTATAATCAGCGGCCTCTGGGACCGCGTTTGAGATTTCTCATTTCGTAGCGGTCTTTGACCATTATGTCTTCTCTTCTTCCGAGATCTATTCCGTCGAGAAGGAAAATACGTGCATTGTTCAGATCAAGGAAAGTATCGTTGACCAACGGACCTAAGAATTTACCGTTGTGAACGTTCACCGGAGAACCGCCCAGCATTCTGTTGAATGCGGGCATTATGATGAATTTTCTCGGGTATTCTGAATATTTATCTCCGCCGGAAATAAAATCTCCCCGTACCCAACACGGCTCCGTAGTCTGATTACCTACGCCGTCCCTGAACATAACCGCAGGGTGTTCGTGGGCCATGATGAGTGTATCGCATTCCATAACATCTTCTTTCGGCCAGGTATGTCCGTGAATGTACCCCACATCGTTTATTCTGAAACCTGTGGAAGGTCTGATTCTTATCCCAATAGGAAGAAATTCTTCGATATTTGTGTCGTGATTACCCCTAACCAAATCAATGTTGGAGAACCTTTCACGTAAACGTTCGAAAAATTCGGGAATTTCCCTGTATTCCTGTTTGGAGGAACCGGGTACGGAATCTTTCACATCTCCCAGAATGATTAAATGGTCGCATCCTTCGGAGTTTTCCAGAATGCAGTTGAGCATATCTTCCGTTCTTGAAATTAAATTGAAACCTTTCTTCATCAGGTGTGCTTCCACGCCTATGTGGAGATCCGTGATAACGAAAGTGTCATCGACTCTCAAAGCAGGAACACCGTAAATCGGTTGGATCTCCGCCATAGAATCACTTCAGTCCGTCGCGGAGGACCTTGGAGATATTTTCGATAACATCAGTTGCCATAAGTCCGTATGAGTGAACATTGAAAGCATATTCTCCGGCTTTTCCGCAGATATATGCGCCGAGACATCCCGCATCGAAGGGATTCATTCCTTTCGAGAGAAGTCCTGCGATAGTTCCTGCGAGTACATATCCCGTTCCTCCCGATGTCATCGCGGGAGTTCCCGTGCGGTTACGGCGTGTTTTGATACCGTCTGTTATGATATCTTCCGCACCTTTGAGAACAACTGTTGCGTTGTATTTTGCCGAAAATTCGGATTGACTCATATTTCCTGCCAATCTTCTGAATTCCGCGTGATGGGGAGTGTAGACGGTAGGTGCATCTCTTCCGATCGGTTTTTCCGCAATTGCAGTGATTCCGTCCGCGTCGATTACCATAGGTTTACTGCATTTCGATGTGAACGAACGTACCGCATTCATTGTTTCGGGATTTGTTCCCAAGCCGGGACCGATCAGTAC
>CAVFUJ010000007.1:0-38428 GCA_963625795.1 Anaerovoracaceae bacterium | reverse complement strand
ACATACAACGTCACAGGTATCGGAAACAATGCATTCAAAGACTGTACAAAACTCGAAACTATAACCGTTCCGAATTCCGTCACAAGCATCGGAACCAATGCATTCAGCGGCTGTACGGGACTTACATCCGCAACCATCGGAAGCGGAATCACTTCCGTCACTGAAAGTATGTTCAGCGGATGTACAAAGCTCGGAACCGTAACAATACCGACAACTGTCAGTACCATCGGAAACAGTGCGTTCAAAGGATGCACATCACTCGGATCCATGACTGTTCCGGATACGGTAACAAACATCGGAACCAATGTATTCGAAGGCTGTACAGGACTTACATCCGTCACCGTTCCAGGTTCTGTCGGAACAATCAATGCTCAGACATTTAACGGCTGTAGCGCTCTCGAAACTGTGATTATCGGTAACGGAGTCACAAGCATCGGAAGCGAAGCATTCAAAGGATGTACGGGACTTAAAACCGTTATTATGTCGGACACAATCGCAGTCAACGGCATCGGATCAGATGTATTCGACGGCGCTATTAAATTCAAAGACGCCGACGGAGAAATAGTTGTTGCGAATTACAGCGCCAAGCTGAAGGGAGGTACATTCTTATACGAGTCCGACGCACTGAAAAAGGTAGATTCAGTCTCCGTAGGTGACTTCACATACACATTCTCAGGCACTGATGCCACTGTAACCGGCTACAACGGAAGTGCAACCGATGTAACAATCCCTTCGGAAGTCGAGAACAACGGCATTACATACAGTGTTACGAAAATCGGAAACAGTGTATTCAAAGAAAAAACAAAGCTTACAGCTGTAACTATTCCGAATTCGGTCACGTATATCGGAGGTGCTGTATTCAGCGACTGTAAAGGGCTCACGGAAATAACCATACCCGACTCAGTTACGTTTATCGGGGCCAATGCATTCAATGGTGCAGGAATCAGATCCGTGACAATACCGAATAAAGTCACAAAGATTGAAAGCTACACATTTGCAAATTGTTCAAAACTTGCATCCGTGACTATATCCAATTCGGTGACAGAAATCAAGAGTGATGCATTCTACTGCACTACGACGAGCCTCAAAACCGTAACCTTTGGAACCGGCATCACTACTGTCGCATGGGATGCATTCGATGTTACCTTCTTAGATACAAACGGCAACGTTCTTGATGTTAGGGTTGCTTCCAATCTGAACGGAAAAACCTTCAAAGGTACCGACGGCAAACTGCAGGAATACGTTCCGACAGTAACCGAAGGCGGAGTCGTATACACACTGTCACTCGCCGACAAAACAGCCGCAGTATCCGGCTATGAAGGCAGTCCGAGAGATGTAACAATCCTTTCGAAAGTTACCGAATGCACTGTTACAACTGTCAAAGAATCCGCATTCGAAAACTGTACTTCCCTTACATCTGTCGTAATTCCCGACTCGGTTACCACCCTGAATAACAACATATTCAGAGGATGTACCGGTCTGAGAGAAGTAACCTTAGGCAAATCTGTCACCGGTTTCGGTGCAAACACATTCGACGATTGCAGCGGCATTAAGCTGACCGTTCTCTGTCCTATTAATGACAATATGTTCACAGGAGAAGACTGTTTTGTCGAAGTAATCATCGGTAACGGAGTCGAAACCATCGGAAACAGCGCATTCTTCCAATGCTATGCACTCACAACCGTAATTATTCCGGATTCGGTAACAAGTATCGGAGCATATACATTCCAGAGTTGTAACGGACTCACAACCGTAACATTCGGAGACGGCATAACAACCATCGGAACAAGCGCATTCGGAAGCCTCAAATTCTATGACAGCGACGAGACAACCGAACTTACCGTTGTCAGCGATCTTAGGAACAACACCTTCGTCAAGACCGGTGACAAACTGGTGAAAAGCGATGCGTTGATTCTGACAGATGAAAACGGAATCAAATACAGATTATCAGACGCCGATCACACGGCGACGGTAATCGGATACACCGGAAGCGGAACAGATGTGACGATTCCTTCGACAGTCAGTAAAGACAGTGTTACGTACACTGTCAAGACCATCGGAACCAATGCATTCAGCGGCTGTACGGGACTCGAAACCATGATTATTCCGGATTCGGTTACGAGTATCGGCAACTTTGCATTTTGGGCTTGCACCAACCTCAAATCTGTTACAATCCTGAAAGGAGTCACAGAAATCATGGAAGGCGCATTCTGCGGATGTACTTCACTTACATCTGCGGAGATACCGAATTCGGTCACAAGTATCGGAAAGGATGCATTCAAGAACTGTACAGGACTCGCGCACGTATTGATCGGAAACAGTGTCGAAACAATCGGCGAAGGTGCATTCAGCGGCTGTCTTATCACCTACCTGGTAGTTCCGAGTTCGGTCACAAGTATCGGAACAGATGCATTCAGCGTAACATTCTTCGATATCGACGGCAGCACACCTATAACCGCAGATGCAGACAACCTGAAGAACAGTACATTCACAGGTACAGACGGAACCACTCTGACAAAGAGCGGAGCCGCTGTTACGATGTACACCGTGACATTCAAGAACTGGGACGGAACCACTCTTTCCTCTGAAGAATACGCCTACGGCACACCTGCCTCCGCCATAGTCAAACCGACTGCAACAAGGAGCGCAGATTCGCAGTACACATATGTCTTCAAAGGATGGAGTCCCTCAATTTCGGATGTCACCGGAGATGTAACGTACACTGCGCAGTTCACCGAGATCTCCAAGGCTTCCGGATCTGCAGTCGAAGGTGAATCGGGAACAGGCAGCGGATTGGGCGCAGACGGCCCGTTCCTCTTCATGATCTTCTGCATCATCGCAGCTCTGATGGCTCTCGCATTTGTCATCACCAAGAAACGTATTTGAAGAGATATCCTCCGGCCGAAGGCCGGAGGATATCCTTATTTTTCTTATTATTTTCATTAAAATCCGTCTGTCAATCCTCCCATAATCGACGGACAGAAAACCGAGTCATGGTTGGATTTATAATCCGTGCCTACATTACAGTTGACGTTATCAAAAGAGGAAAAATCCATGAAGAGTATCGGGAACAGGGTATCCGCAGAGTTAAAAGCAGGAAACATAGGCTCGAACACCTCCTGCGATTATCACCCCTGTCATTACAGAGGACAGAACTGCTCTTTCTGCTACTGTCCTTTCTACCCCTGCAACGATACCGATTTCGGATTCATGCTTCACGTAGAAGGAACATCACGCGAAGTGTGGGACTGTTCCCAGTGCCTGTTCTGCCACGATAACAACGTCGTAGAATATTCCTACAAAAGATTCGGTGAACTGGGGATCACCGAACCCGACGACCCCAGGATCAGAGACATCGTTTTCAGAGAAGCGAAAGAAAAGTGCTATCATAAAGGCAAAGCCGTAATGGTAATCGGCGCAACATCCGATGCAGGGAAATCAATCACAGTTGCGGCATTATGCCGTATTCTCAACAGAAAAAGATGTTCAGTCACTCCTTTCAAATCCCAGAATATGAGTCTCAACTCAAGGGTTACACGCAGCGGTCACGAAATCTCGATGATACAGATGCTTCAGTGCAAAGCCGCAGGTGTTACAAATCCCACTTACAACATCAACCCCATCCTTCTCAAACCCAAGGGAGATAAAAAATCCCAGATAATCGCCGAAGGCAAACCTCTGCGCGACTGTTCCGTCGCGTCATATTACAGAGCATTCGTCGAAGAAGAAGGAAGAGACATCGTCAGAAGAAACATCGGTTTCCTGCGCTCAAGATACGATTATGTGGTAATGGAAGGCGCAGGCTCTCCCGCCGAAATAAACATCTACGACAGAGACATCGCCAATATGTTCGCTGCGGAAGCCGCAGATGCGAATTGTATATTGGTTGTAAATATGGAATGGGGAGGTTCCTTCGCATACGCTTTGGGAACAGTGGAACTCATTCCCGAAAAAGACAGAAAAAGAATCAGAGGAATCATCCTCAACAACTGCAGATCGGGGAAGGGAACATCCGAAGAGATCGGAAAGTTACTGGAAGAAATCACGGGAATTCCCGTGCTCGGCGTAATTCCCCATTTGGATGTGGATCTTCCGAAAGAAGATTCCGAATACTTCAGAAACAACGACACTCTCGGTAACGGAAAGTACGTCATTTCGGTAATCAGGTTACCGCACATCTCCAATTTCACCGATTTGGATCCTTTAATGCTGGAAGACGTGACTGTGAAATTCATTACTTCTTCGGATCAACTTACAGGTTCCGACGCAATCGTCATTCCCGGCACCAAGAACACTACAGACGATTTACATTGGATGAACATCACCGGACTTACGGAACATATCAGAAACTACGTCGGAAGAGTTCCGATTATAGGAATCTGCGGCGGATATCAGATGATGGGCCGTAAATTATACGACCCGAACGGTGTCGAAGACGACAGATACAAAGAAATCATGGGTTTGGGACTCTTCGATATGGACGTTAAATGGGGCCTGTACACCAAACACGTGTGCATGAACAAAGGTCATATACTCATCGGAGACGGCGGAGAATTTACGGGATATGAAATTCACATGGGCAATACCGTCGAAAACAGAGAGAAACCTCTCTTCCGTATAGAACGTCTCAAAAACAGCTGCGACGAAGGTTCCGTAAACCTCGACAGAAAACTCTTCGGAACGTATCAGCACGGAGTGTTCGAAATGCCTTCGTTCAGGAGTTTCCTGATGGAACTTATGGGCGGAGAAGGTTCCGGTGCCGATTACAATCAGTATCTGGAGAAAAATCTCGATAAACTTGCGGACGGATTTGAAAAGAATCTTGACATGAAAAGACTCATGGACGTGATCGGATGAGCAGTATAATGTTTCTGGGAACTTCTTCCTACGCCGGTAAAACTCTGTTATCCGCAGTCTACTGCAGACATCTAGCCTCCGAAGGCAGGGATGTCGTTCCGTTCAAGGCATCCGATCTTACGTCCGATGTTTTTGTTACATCCGACGGTAAGAAAATGGGAATGGGACAGGCGGTACAGGCATGGGTCTCCGGCACGGAGCCGGAGACGGATATGAATCCCGTGCTGATGATGCCCGGAAAGTCGAGAACCGTCGATGTTTTGGTCGGAGGAATACGCAGATACACCATATCCGGAGGATGCGAACCCGATACTGACGATCTTCTCGGATATGCTTTGGATTCTTTTGATAACTTAACGGAAAAGCATGATACAGTTGTCTGCGAAGGAGCGGGATCTCCTGTTGAAATGAATCTCATCGACCGCGATATCGCCAATATGAAAATGGTTACCGAGAGAAATATTCCTTCGGTACTCGTCGCGGATATCGAACGCGGAGGTGTATTCGCGGCAATTTACGGCACATGGAAACTCATCCCCGAGAAGGACAGATGCCATCTGAAAGGATACATCATCAACAGATTCAGAGGAGAAGAAAGCGTTCTGAAAGACGGAATCGACACAATCTGCAGTCTCACGGGAATGAAATGCTACGGTGTGGTTCCGTATGTCGATCTCAGAAAACCGGATACTCATTCGGATAATGCGTCGGAACGTTTTACGAAAGAAATCGACAGAATAATGCCCGAAATCGAGAAACATCTCGATTTCAGCGGTTTGGATTCACTCCTTTCATAAGAGTCGGAACCAAATCTTTCAGATCGATGTGGTTTCCGTCTCCGATCGATGTCTCAAACGAAGTCCAGAACGGTACCGTCGTCAGAATGTGGTTTCCCGTTACACATGACGTACCGTGGTCGACGAAATAAACAATCCTTTCCGCATCCGAGAAGTACTTCTCCATCATCTCATCGATATGTTCCAGTACCCTGACTTTCTTGGCGGGATCTTTCTGATGGCTGTATTCGTCCACTTCATCCATATGCAGGAACACGTTTCCGTGTTCCAGCGCCTTCTTCGCAGCGGGGAATCTTTCATCGATATCTTCGATCAACTGAATCTTCTGACCCAGTGAAGCGCATATACCCAGAGGAGTGGGACTGTCCGAAATCGCAGTCATTTCCTCAACGTACGGAGCGAACTGTCTTTCGATTCTTCCGCATCCCCAGGGATAATCCGTAATTCCGTCCAAATCGTCGGCAACGGCCATAACCATCTTTCCCAAATCTCCGGGAACTTCCACGAATGGTGCCGGAACCGGCGGAGCCGGTAAATCCGGCACCAAATCCGATTTCATTGTGAGTACGGCACGTCCGTTTAAGAAGAACTTGATCTCAGGATCGTACTGTTCCAGAATGTCCAAATGTTCCTCCACTTTGGGTATCAGACGGTCGCAGAATTCCTCCGCATGATATGACCAATTAATCATTCCGTCCTTCAGGACCGCAGGCGACAGTCTGTATGCCGTTCTCCCTTTGACATCAAGACCCAGACCCATACCTTCCAAAGCGGCTCTCGCTATCTCCGGAGGATGGCCTGTGAAAAACTCATTCAGAAAAAGATGCGTGTATCCTCTTCCGTCGGTGAATCCTCTGTGAGGTGCCTTCGAACGCATGAACGGCATATCCGCAACATCCAACGGCTTCTTTCCGCCGAACTCGGGTATCGGGTCGTCCTCTGCACCGTCAAGAAGAACGAATAACGTGTTCATCGGGAATCACTCTGTAACTGTTCCGTGAATCTACGGTATGGAATATGATATTAACGCCCGATTTTCATAAGAAACGGAATTATTCCGAAAATCTCAGTGCTATCGCAGTCTGTCCCACGGAAATTCCTCCGTCTCCGTTGGGGACTTTTTTATGGATTATCGGTTTCATTCCTCTCGATTCAACGGCATCGATGAACATCTTCGTAATCGGTCCGTTGTATGAAACACCGCCGGAGAGACCTATGATGTCGATACCTTTCTTCTGAGCGGAATCGCAGGCGCTGTTTACCGTTTCATCCATGATTGCTTTGACGATTGTATAGGCAATATCTTCTCTTTTTGCCTCTTTGGGTATATCGGCGAAGAGATGTGCCGTGCGGATAACTCCGGATACCGTTTCGGTGGAAATTCCGTCGATGTATTTTCCTCTCCTGAGTAACGGCTCCATCTTCATTGCGGGTTCTCCGTCGTATGAACGTTTATCACAAACGCCTAACTGATACGATAAAGCGTCAAGTACTCTTCCGAGAGAAGATGTCTTCACGCTGTTGCGTGCGATCTTTCTCATCACTTCAGCTTCTTTTTCGGAAACTGTGTCTGTACAGATTCCGTTTATCTCGTCGATTGCGAATTTGATTCTTCTGATGTCATAAAGTGCTCTTTCGGAGCCTATCAGCGGAATGTACTCCAAATGAGCGCATCTTTCGTATTTTTGGTAAGTTGAATAAAGAACTTCTCCGCCCCATGCCTGTCCGTCGTCACCGTGTCCGGTGCCGTCTATTGCTATTACCACAGATTCATCGATATTATGCTCTGCCATCAGAGATGCGGCATGCGCCCAATGGTGCTGCACTTCGATTGTATCTGCATTGAATTTTTCCGCCAATGTTTTGGCATATTTCCTGTTCGCATACCCCGGATGTAAGTCCATAGCGATAACTTCAGGCCTGCAATTAAGTAAATCTATGAAAGAATCAGTTGCAACGCCTAAGTAATCAATCACGCCCAACGATTCCCCGTTGCCGATGTGCTGTGTGGTGTACATCCTTCCGTTTGACGCTGCTGTGGCGGTAAGATTCTCCTGCGCTCCGACTCCGACCGCACAGTGTTTTGAATTGACAGGAATATACGACGGAATGTAACCTCTTGATTTTCTGATGATCTGTTCCGTGTTTTCATACGCTCTCACAACGGAATCGTCCGCACGGTTGATTATTCTCTGATTGTGAAGAAGATACGCATCCGCACCTAATGACATAATTTCGCTGTCATCCAATATCATCGGCTCTCCCGGAAGATTGGCGGAAGTCATTATCAGAGCATCATGTTCCAGACAGTCGAAAAGTATGTGCTGCATTCCCGTGTAAGGAAGGAAAATTCCCACATTATCCAACCCGGGTGCCAAGCCTCTGCATTTTTCCTCGGATATCTTATCCGCAAGAACTATGGGTCTGTTCGGTGAAAGTAACAATTCTCTTTCTTTATCTGTCAGTGTGACATATTTTTCGGCTGTTTCTATGTCTTTGACCATCACTGCGAAAGGTTTCTGTTTCCTGCCGTACCATTCTCTGAGATAATCTATCTTCTCCGGTACCGCACATATGTGCATACCTCCCCAGCTTTTCGCTATTCCTATCTTTCCGGAATCGACAATCTTCGCGAATTCCGGTATCGGATCTCCGGAGATTTCGTTTCCTTTTGAATCGAAAAGACTGTACTTCGGACCGCATTCGGGACAGCAGACAGTCTGATGATGAAATCTCCTGTCCTGTATGTCCGTGTATTCGTTTCTGCAGTGTTCGCAGGGAGGGAAATCCTTCATTGCGGTGTTTTCCCTGTCATACGGTAACGATGACAGTAACGTAAATCTCGCACCGCAGTTCGTACACGTAGTGAAGGCGTAGCCTTTACGCCTGCCTTCGGTTCTCATCTCTTTCAGACATTCGTCGCAGACTGCGGTGTCCGTGGGTATACTGACACCTCCGCTTTTGTGGTCCGAAGGAACTATCGAGAATCCCTCACAATCGGGCATTTCCGCCTCTTGAACAGTGATACTGTCAATCACGGCAAGCGGAGGGAGATTTCTCTTAATGCCGTCTGTAAGCGCATCTGCGTCATCGACATCTATCATTACTTTCGAACCGTCGTTCCAGACCCTTCCTTTAAGTCCCAGCGATTCGGCGGTACGTCTGACAGTGGGTCTGAATCCGACCCCTTGCACCGTACCTTCGATGATTATGCGCATGTTTTCCGTATAGAAATTGAATTTATTATCAATATCTGTGAACCCGCATGCGTATTCCGCATACGGGCCGCAGAATCAGAGTTTTGCGAACTCGTCGATTGCACCGCTGCCCTTGGGCTCGTCGATACAGCTGCATGCTCCGAGTTTCTCCAATTTGGGAAGACCCAGCTCGAGAATTCTGCAGATTTTGTCGAGACATTCCGACATAGTCTTAACGACCATTTCCATCGTAACTGTCTCTTCTTTCCATGCATCGTAATCGGTGATTGTCGCCAAAGAACAGTAGCACATTCCCGCTTCCCTCGCAAGCTGACATTCGGGGACTGCGGTCATTCCGACAAGATCTCCTCCGAGCAGTCTGAACATTTTACTCTCGGCTCTTGTTGAGAACCTGGGACCTTCTATGCATACATATGCTCCGCCCATGTGATAGGAAATACCCATTTCCTCCGCGCATTCTTTGAATACTCTGCACATCTGCGGGCAGAAGGGTTCCGGCATCGCCGTGTGAACAGTGACATCCGTAAAGAAAGTGTAATCCCTCTTCTTGGTGAAATCGATCATCTGATCGACAATAATCAAATCTCCTGGGGCGTAATCCTCTCTCAGGGAACCTACGGCGCAGGGAGAAACTATCATTTCCACTCCCAATTTCTTCAATGCGTAGATGTTCGCTCTGTACGGTACTCCCGACGGGGGGTGCTGGTGACTGTTTCCGTGTCTCGGCAGGAATGCAACCTCGACACCGTTGATCTTTCCGATCAAAATCTCATCCGACGGTTTGCCGTAAGGCGTGTCGGGGAATACTTTCTCAATCAGTTCGAATCTCTCCGGGTTGTAGACTCCTGTCCCTCCGATGATTCCAATCCTAGGCATAGGTACTGATAATACGGGCGGTGTATAAAACTGATATTAGGAGAGACTGCCGCGGATATGCGGCAGTCTCTTCATTGTAATATCAAATGCGTTTGATTGCTTCGAAAGGAGTTTTCCGGATTGCGAGGTCTGCTTCCTCTTTGGTAAGACCTGCGCCCAATGCGACAACATATGCATCTGCTTCGGACATTAAATCCTCGGGTGCGTGTGCATCCGAGTCGATGACCATTTTCGCACCCACGGCTCCTGCAAGAGAAGCAACATGACCGTTGGTGATATTGTGTCCTTTCCTGCCTGTGATTTCGATGAGAACATCATTATCCTTTGCAATCTGCATCTCGTCCGCAGTGATGAAACCGGGATGTGCCAGCACATCTACGTCGGGGTTTTTCGCAGCCTGAAGGTTCGTACCGGGTGCGACAGGTTCCGCAACTGTTTCGCCGTGAACTACAATCCACTCCGCACCGAATCTCTTCGCGTCTGCGATGACTTTATCCATCTGCGACGGAGGAACGTGTGTGATTTCCACTCCCGGAATCACCGTAATGGAATCATCTGTAAGCTCCGCAGCCTTTACGACATTCTTCACAACGAATTCCACGTTTGTCATGTCGACATGGTCTGTAATCGCAATGGCATTGACACCGAGAACCTTCGCTCTCCTGACCAATTCCGCAGGGATGAGTTCCCCGTCGCTGAATATGCTGTGTGTGTGAAGTTCCGCTCTCATTGCGCTCTCTCCGAGAGTTTCCTGAACACTTCCTTCATCGGAAGGTCGGTCTTCTCGACTGCGACCATTGTGTGGTAGATCAAATCGGCCAATTCCCACGCGACTTCGTCTTCCTTGCGGTCTTTGATCGCAAGTACGAACTCTGCGGCTTCCTCGACAATCTTCTTGCACATTTTGGTCTCGTCGTTGAAGAGTTTGACTGTGTAACTTCCTTCCTCGGGGTTGATCTTCCTGTCGTGGATTACTCTCTTTAAATCGGGAAGAATTGCGGATGTTTCGTCAAGATTTCCGTAGACGAGGTTGAAGAAACATGAAGGGTTGCCTGTGTGACACGCAACTCCTTCCTGCTCAACCCTTACCAAAAGAGTGTCTGCGTCGCAGTCCGCCTGAATTGAAACGATTTTCTGAACGTGTCCGGATTCTTCGCCTTTCTTCCACAGTTTCTGCCTGCTTCTCGACCAGAAGTGTGTATAACCTGTTTCTTCCATCAGACGTACGGCTTCCTCATTGGACCACGCCATCATGAGGACTTCTCCCGTTGTGCTGTCCTGTACAATAACAGGAATCAGTCCGTTTGCGTCGTATTTGAGAGGAATCATCTTACCACAACTCCTCTGTCTCTGAGATACTGTTTCACATCGCCGACTGTGTACTCTTTGAAGTGGAAGATTGAAGCTGCCAATGCCGCTGCGGCATTTGTCTGTGTGAACACTTCGTAGATGTGTTCGACGTTACCGCATCCTCCGGATGCGATAACCGGAATACTGACCGCATCCGCAATCGCCGCGGTTGCGGGAATGTCGTATCCTGTCTTCACACCGTCTGCATCCATCGATGTGAGAAGAATTTCACCTGCGCCGAGGTCCTGTGCCTTCTGCGCCCATTCTATGGCGTCAAGACCCGTATCCCTTGTACCGCCGTGTGTGACAACGTACCATGAATCTCCTTTCTTTTTCACATCAATCGCGACGACAACACACTGTCTTCCGAAGTTTTCCGCACATTCGGAAATCATTTCGGGACGCATTACCGCTGCGGAGTTTATCGAAACTTTATCCGCACCTGCGTTGAGAGCGTTTCTCATGTCTTCTACGGAAGAAATTCCCCCTCCGACGCAGAGAGGAACGGTAAGTTTCTCTGCAGTCTCGGTGACGATGTTGAGCATTGTTTTCCTGCCTTCGACCGAAGCGGAAATATCAAGGAATGTAACCTCATCCGCACCCTGCTCTTCGTACTCTTTCGCAAGATCCGGAGGGTGTCCGACATCTCTGAGATTTTTGAATTTGATTCCTTTGACGACTTTTCCGTCCTTCATGTCGAGACACGGTATGATACGTTTTGCCAACATCATTCCACCTTCACTCTGTCTTTGGTACTGAGTTCGGTGTCGCGTTTTACGATTGCGGCTGCCGTTGCCTTTCCCATCGATTTGAAACCGGCTTCGATGATGTGGTGTTCGTCGAAACCTCTGAACTGCATTATGTGGAGCGTTATACCTGCAGACATGGCGAAGCTCCTCATGAAGTGCTGATACAGCGGATCGGGAAGATCCGTTTCGCAGTAAGGCCTGTCGACGATATCCAATGAAGTCATCACCATTGCGTCGTCCATAACCACTGTTGCCGTAGCCATTCTTTCTATGGGAGAATCATCGAGAGCCTCGGCGAATGCTTTTCCCAATGTAATTCCCACGTCTTCTATGAGGTGGTGGTCGTTGTCGCCCGTTGCCCTGAGTGTAATGTCTGTGTTTGAGTACCTTGCGAAGGTCTCGACCATGTGCTTAAGGAATTGGATGTCACATTCTACGTCGAATTTTCCGCTTCCGTCCAGATTCAATGCAACGGAAATATCCGTTTCACGTGTTTTACGTTCGATCTTCGCGACTCTGTCTGCCATATTTTCCACACCGGTACGTACGGCTTCGTCTTATATAAACAGTAAATCAAAGAAAGAGAGGTCATCCGTCACGAAAGAGAGTTGGAGGAATAGATGTCGAAGCGCAACGGATGGTAAGTGGTTTGCACAGTTGAAAGAGGTTTGTACATTGGTTGGATGTATAATCCACCATAGCTTAGTTAGTATATATTGGTTACTGTCAGGCAGAATGCTCTTCCGTGAAAAAACGCAGTAAAATCTAAGAAAACTGCGGAAATAATTACGAAAAAGACCCGTATTCCGGAGATTCTTTCTCCCGCGGAATCCGAACACCGCAACTCCGAAACACCAAGTAATAACATTTATAACGTTATATCAAATCCTGACAGCAATGACATCCGGAAGGAAAGAAAGAGTCGTGATTTCCTGCGTAACATTCGACGTAGCCAAGATAGTCTCTCCGATTCTCTATTACGAAGCAAGCAGAGCCCATCTCATCCATTACGCCAAAACGGATGTTTACAAAGATTTCTACGACGAAGTCTGCAAACGCATCGGAGAATCCATGCCCAAATGCGAAATCGTCGAACACGAAGCGGAAGTGTTTGATTTCTCGAGAATGATGAACATCGTATCCGGAATCATGGAAAAAGAGATGTCAACCGAAGGCACCTGCCCCGACATCTACGTCAACGTCTCCGCCGGAACTTCGGAATATTCCGCAGCATCGCTGATGGCGTCTATGATGCACGACGGCGTGATGCCTTTCAACGTTCCCACCGAGAAATATACGGTGTCTTCCGACATGATCAAAGAAATCTATTACAGCGAGGGACGTCCCGCAGGATTATCACTTACGGTAAAAGAACCGAAACTTATCTCCACATTCTCCATGGAAATGCCCGACAGGGGACAGGTAATCGGTTTGGGAATCATTAAGAGGCGTCTCGAAAAGAAAGAACCCATCAGCGCGGCCGCAGTCATTCCGGAATTGGATGATTTGGGATTGATCAAATGTACCAACACTCCCGGTACAAACAAACCCAATCAGAACACACTGATGAACTATCAGCGTAATTTTGTCGATAAATGGATAGCAAACGGCTGGGCGGAAAGAATTTCGAAAAGAGGAATGAGAATCACTCCCGACGGCGAAGCCGTACTGAAGATGTTTCTCGATTTATGATTCGGGATTGAAATTGTCACGGGGACATTCCGGACATTTGTTGAGATTCTCTTTCGAACCCTGCATTGCGTAGATTTCGTCTACCATTCCCGTCTGTTTCGCAAAACAGCATATTTCACAGAGAGTATCGACAAAATTGGAACCTTCCATCATCGCATCCGCACATGATGCTAACTTTTCATAGAAGAGATTCCTGTAGACACTGTTTTCAATGTAGACGTTTCCGCCTCTCAGTCCTTTGATATACTGTGAAACGGCGGCACTGGTGACACCGAACATTTTCGCCACTTTAGCCTGAGTAAGTCCGTGTGACATTACCAACTGCCTCGCAAGTTCTCCCCTCGCTGTGGGGAGTATCTCGGAAACAATCAGTTCGCACGGCATCTTCATGATATTCCCTTGTAAAGGATTATCATACATAAATGTGACTTAACACCGTTTTATCCCTTGGCAATCCACGGGGTTTCCCATTTCCACGGTTCAATTAAACCAGTGTAAATTGCAATACCGACAACCGCCGCAGGTGCTCCGCACCTGTCGAGAGCTTCGGCGTCTTCTTTTGACGAAACTCCTCCGGATGCGATTACTTTGTGCGGACATTTTTTAATGAAATCCTCAGCCTGTTTCGTGTCGATGCCTTTACCCTGGCCCTCGACGTCGATGTTTGTGTTCAGAACACCCGCAAGCGGAAGATCTCTGATTCTGTCAAACATTTCATCGACGGTTATCGGAGAAACATCCTGCCACCCTTTCACGGTAATGCGTCCGCCTTTGGTATCCAGAGAAAGAACAATCTTATTCGGGTATTTTTCGGCCATTTCTCTGAGCCAATCGGGTTCTTTGATTCCCTTTGTGCCGATGATAATCCTGTCGACACCCGCATCGATTAACTCTCTGATAGTTTCCTCATCTCTGATTCCGCCTCCGACTTCCGTCGGAACTCCGGATTCTTTGATGATTTTCTTGATAACTTCAATGTTATTTTCCTTGCCGAAGGCACCGTCCAAATCCACAAGATGAAGATATTTCGCACCTTTCTCAACCCATGATTTTGCAACAGACAGAGGATCGTCTATGACAATCTTCTGACTTCCGGGAACTCCTCCGACAAGCTGAACGACTTTATGATCGAGCATATCGATTGCGGGAATAACCATCATTTCGATTCCTCCGCGAATTGGATGAAATTCTTAAGGAATTTCATTCCCGATGCACTGCTCTTTTCGGGATGGAACTGCGAACCTACGATATTCTTCTTTCTGAAGAATATCGGGTAGTTTACGCCTTCATATTCACAGTATCCTTTTACCGCATCTTTATCGGTGGGATTTCCGTAATATGAGTGTGTGAAATAGAAGAATCTGTTGTCGATTCCTCCGAACATGGGATCGTTCGAAACAACCGTGTTCCATCCCATCTGCGGAATCTGTTTCGCTTTGAGTTTTTCAACTCTTCCGCTTATGAGTCCGAGTCCGGGAAGTTCTCCTTCGTCCGAACCTTCCATGAGAATCTGCATTCCTATGCATATTCCCAGACACGGTACTCCCGAGGATAGTCTTTCGGTAATTGTTTCTCTGTAAGGGAGAAGAGTTTCCATTACCCTGTCGAAGGCTCCGACACCCGGAAATGCGATACATTCGGCATCGGAGAGTCTGCCCATGTCCGATGTAACGGTTACATCGGCACCGCATCTCTCCAACGCTCTTCTCAGAGAATGGAGATTACCAACGCCGTAATCGGCGATGGTTACTCTCAGCATCCCTCAATCACCTCTGCCATGCATTTGAGCAGAAGTTTATTCATTTCCTCTGTACCGACGGTCATCCTTACGCAGTTTTCGGTTCTCCTCTTGGAGCCGAAATCACGTATGAGAATGCCTTTCTTCTTCAGACCTTCGACCATTTTTACGTGATCTATAGGAGATCTTGCAAGAATGAAGTTTGAATCCGAGGGGAACGGTTCGAATCCGAGTTTACGTAAACCTTCGGTAAGGATGGGTCTCTGTTCCCTTACCATTGAAACACTCTTTTTGATGAAATCCTGATCCTTCACAGCTGCAGTTGCCGCTGCTTCGCTGATCATATTCAGCGAATACGGAATTTTCACGTCATTCATCATTCCCGCCACGTTCCTGTTGGAAACCGCATAACCCACTCTCAGAGCGGCGATTGCGTATGCTTTGGAGAATGTTCTCAGAACAACGAGATTGTCAAACTCATTTACTCTTCTGACCATGGAATCGTCTGCGTATTCTGCGTAAGCTTCATCGACAACCATGATTCCTTTGAACTGCGAAAGAATTTCTTCCAGATCCTTCGGCCTGAATGAGTTTCCCGTAGGGTTATTGGGCGAAGGAATGAGCATTACCTTCGCATCCGTCTTCAGCATTGCATCTACGTCAAGCTGGAAATCTTCGGTAAGATCGACGAAACACGTCTTTCCGCCGTTCATTGTTATGAAGTAATCATACAGAGTGTACGAAGGAATCGGAATCGCGGATGTGTCTCCCCACTCCGTGAATGTTTTGAAAATTAAGTCCAACATCTCATCGGAACCGTTTCCGGCAACGAAATTTTCAGTTTCAAGATCATAAAGATCGGCAAGAGCTCCTCTGAGATTGTCCGAATAAGTATTCGGATATCCGTTCAGTCCGTCGACGGGGCGTCTGAGGTATTCCATAGCCGCGGGGTTGCTGCCGAGCACATTCGTGTTGGTATCGAGCCTCAGGGCATCTCCTACCTTCGGATTGTAATATCTTTCGAAGCCCCTGGTCGTACTCCTCATAACGTCCCTTGACAGCATTACGGCACCAGCCTTTCGATGGGTAACGTAAGAATGCCTTTCGCACCGAGTTTCTGAAGAGTGTTGACGGAATCGAAGAGAGTGCTGCTGTCCACAACAACGTGAATGGCAACCATGTCGTCCCTTCCGCTGATGTTCATGACCGTAGGTCCTTCCAATCCGGGGAAGAGTTTGTCGATTTCATCCATCTTCGAAACGGGAACGTCCGCCATGAGGTATTTCTTGTTCTCTGCGTCGAGAACACTCCTGACGGAATTGACAATATCCGTGATTGCGGCTCCGTTGGCCTTCATCGCTTTCCCGGATGTGACCATAACAGCCTGAGATTTTACGATGGATTCAATCTCAACCAACCTGTTCATTTTGAGGGTTGCACCGCTTGAAACAAGATCCACAATAATATCCGATACTCCGATGTACGGCATGATTTCGGCGGCACCGGAAACGTTGACGATTTCCACTTTCTTTCCTTTGGATCTGAAGAATCTTTCCGTAACGTTGGGGAACGATGTCGCCACGCGGCATCCGTCTTTGATATCGTCTACAGTCTTGATTCCCGACTGTTCGGGTACGGCGACGGAGAGACGGCAGTGTCCGAACCTGAGCTCCAATACTTCCTTCAGTTCAAATCCCGAATCGGCAATCTGATCCTGTCCCGTGATACCGAGGTCCGCTGCCCCGATTGCGAGGAATCTCGGGATGTCCTGCGCACGGACGAACATTATCTCGATATCCTGGTTCTTCGCTGTCACATAGAGCTTTCTGCCCCAGTCTTCTCCCAAGTCCAATCCGGATTTGAAGAGGAGTTCGATTGCTCTTTCGTGAAGCCTTCCTTTGTTCGGTACGGCCATTCTTAAGGTCATCAACTCGCCTCGTCCGCATAATATGCATGTACGATAAAAAACCCACGATAAAGAATGTCTGAGAGAATTGTCAGACACATAAGAGGGGGACGGGCGGAGCCCGTCCCCGGATGTATTCAGTGTTTGCTGTCTTTGGCGAGATAGAATGCTTTCATCGCTTTGTACAGCATGTAGATATCGGCTTTCGACGTAATTTCGAAGGGAGAGTGCATTGAAAGCACAGGCACTCCGAAGTCGACTGTATCGATATTATGCGATGCGATAAACACCGCAACGGTTCCTCCTCCGCCGTTGTCGATCTTTCCGAGTTCTCCTACCTGCCATACGATGTTGTTTTCATCCATCGTCTTACGGATAAATGCCATCATCTCTGCGGATGCATCATTCGTGGAATACTTTCCTCCGGCTCCGCCGTATTTGGAGATAGACGGACCGCGGTTGAGATACGAACAGTTCATTCTCTCGAAGTTCTCTCCGAATGCGGGGTCGTATGCCGAATTCACATCGCATGAGATGCACATAGACTTAGCAAGAACATGTCTCAGTTCCGCACCGTAAGCGGATGCGAGTTCTTCGATGAAGTCAATCAGGAACATGGAACTCAGACCTGTAGGTCCGTCGGATCCCGTTTCTTCTTTATCCGCAAGTACCGTAACCGTTGTGTATTCGGGATCAACCGTATCAATCTCAGCCATGATGTTTGCGTATGCACATACGCTGTCATCCTGACCGTACGCACCGATCATGGACCTGTCAAATCCCACATCCTTGGGTTTGAATGCAGGTACCGCACACAATTCCGCGGAAAGGAAATCGGATTCGTCGATTCCGTACCTCTCGAAAATGATGTTGGCTATGTTGAGTTTGACTTTCTGCGACACTTCGTCGTCATTGAAAGGCCAGCTGCCGATGAGAATGTTAAGCTGCTCACCTGTTATAATCTCATTCGCGGGCTTCTTCATCTGATCTCTTGCGAGATGGGGAAGAAGGTCTGTCACACAGAACGTAACATCGTCGGATTCCTCTCCGATTGCAATCTTCACTTTCTTTCCGTTTTTGAGAGAAACGACTCCGTGTAACGCAAGAGGAATCGCAGACCACTGGTACTTCTTGATTCCCCCGTAGTAGTGTGTCTTGAAGTACGCCAATTCCGTGTCTTCGAACAAAGGAACGGGTTTGAAATCAAGCCTCGGACTGTCGATATGACTCGCACCGATTCTGACACCTTCGGAGATGTCCTTCTTACCGATTGTGACCATAATCAGGTTCTTACCGCGGTTGTTATAGAAGACTTTGGAACCGCTTTTGTATTTTGTACCGGGAACGAATTCCTTGTATCCGTTCTTTTTGAGGAGAGGTATTGTGTAATCGACAACTTCCCTCTCGGTCTTGTTCATAAGGAACTCTTTGTATCCTTCGCAGAATTCCATAGATTCCTCAAGGAAACCGTGTTCCTTGGCACCTATGGATTCGGACTTCCTCAGAAGTTTCTCCTCGAGCTTTTTGCCTTCGGATTTTTTCTTCCTGTCAGCCATCTCTATCACCTTACGGTGGTATCGTAGACGGCGATATTAGGATTTCCCAAAAATTATGTCCGTATAAGAAGAGAAATGAGTTTGGAAAAAGAAGGGGTTTGTTTCGGAACCGATCACTTGTAGACGATGTAGAATTCCAAAACGGAACTGGACTGACCCCATCCGCCGCCGGACTGAGTGTTCATGTAACCGCTCAGAGACACAGTGTATGTGCCGGAAGTGAACCATCCCAAATCGTTAATGTCGGTGACTGCTTCCATCGAGTCTGCGTTCTGCTTGATGTAGTACGTAGATGTTTTTTCCTGACTGCCCCAGCCACGCTGTTGTTTACCTTCAATCGTGACATCGGTCTTGTTTCCGGCGGAATCGGTGACTGTTATTGTCATGTAACTCTGATCCCACCGACTGTTCGAATTGGAAATCACAACACACAGCGTAAATTCGCCGCTGTCGGGAACAGTGATATCTATACCACTGAAATATCCTCTGTCGGTGCTGCCCCCCTTTTGTGAGACGATGTTATTGGTCTTGGATCCTTCCCTCTTGGGAATAATCTTCTGATGACCGTCAACCTCGCCGGCATCTTCGAAATTGACATCTTCGTCACCGATTTTCATCGGTTCCTTTTCCGATGTCTTATTTTTATCGTTGAGAGCGTCTATCCTGCTTTGAGGATCGGTAGAAGTTATTTCTTCAGCGTAAACCGAAAGGTCGCTGTAAGTAAAAGTCGTTTGAAGACAGACTGCGGGCTGAATGGTAAGGGTGAGTACGAGCACTGATACAAGTGATATCAGTACCGTGTTTCTCACTGTTTTACCATTCATAAGTCCCCGCTGTCTGTCAATTATTGTATTTATTCGACACCCTCTGCAGTGACAACGACTTTGACATCGTCTGCACTGAGTTTGGCAACATCTTCCGCTGCCACATTTTTATTGTCGGCAACTGTCAGTGAGATGCTGAGTTTCAGAGCCGTTTCTGTGGTACCGTCTGCGGAAACTGCGCCGCTGGTATCTTTGATGACTCCGGTCAGGCAGTTTGCACCGAAGATTGCTTCGAGCTTATCGGATGTAACTTTGACAGTCACTTTGTATTTACTGAATGCGCCGGTGTTGTCGGTGATTGAAACATCTTTCTCTTTTGCGAGTGCGTATGTGCCTGCGTCAACGTGGTATGATTTAACACCGTCTGTAGTGTCAACACCGTAGGGAATCTTTCCGTCTTTAAGTTCGAGTGCTGCTGTGCCACCGACGGTAACTTCGAGTTCGCCTGCGTCAACGCTTGCAGTCGTTGTGAATGAAGATGTCAACGCTGCATATCCGACTCCGATCATCATAACAGCGCAGAGCACTGCCATGAAAGCGGGAAGGATCAATTTCTTCTTTCTGTCCGTGTTCATTCTATTGCCTCCGTTTCTTCCTCTTCTCTGAGGATCTGCAGGATTTCTCTCATACAGGAGACCATCACATACAGGCAGACGAGTTCCGTTATGACGTATATCGGTCCGTTACGCAGGAAGGCTATCAGGTTGCCCGGTCCTGTGTAAACGCCCGTTACCGTCCCGACGACGTCGCCGAACTGTACGGTCTCCGTGGAGATGTTGGCATCCCCCTTCAGGGTGAAGGTTCTGCCGTCGAGGTCGATATCGACCACCCTGTGTACGATGGTCCTCCCGGGACTCCTGTATCCCAAGACATCCCCGATCTTCACATCCTGGAGTTCATCCTCGCTCAGGTATCTGAGGGTGACCAGGCTGTTGACCGGAATTGTCGGGACGGGATATCCCGTATCGCCGGCATCCATCGATCCTGTGACAACTATGAGGAATTCGTTCTCGCTCGTGAACTTCACTGCAGCGGTCGCAACCGATGCAATCGCCACGACGGCGACAACACCTATGATCAGCAGCTTTTTATCGCCGGCCATTTTCCTCTCACATCACAATTCGTATGGATTTCTCCTGCGGATTGTCTTACGATATTCGCAGTGATATTCAGTATATAAAGATTGTCCATATAACAAACGTAATGTACGCATAACGGTTACATCATCTGTATTTAATGGTATATAAAGCGTAGAGTAAATCGTACAATCGGATTTAGTCTTCCGGAATTAAACGAATAGCGACAATTATGTTACGTAACTCGCAGAAATTTATGAAAAAAACCGATTTTACGGATATTTTTTCGGTGAAAACCCGCAATTAATGATGAATTTCGTATCAACTAAACAAATTGAATCAATCCGATAAACCGCATGAAAAATCATCAAAAACGCACAATTCGCACGAAAATACGTAAAATAATCCATCCGATAAACCGAAGGAAATCGGGTGTGTTTTAGCACACCCGAAAAATAAAGAGATTATTTCTGATCTTTGATCAGAATTACGTGATAGCCGAATTCGGTTTTCACAGGACCGATGACATCGCCTTTCTTTCCGTTGAAACAGGCTTCGTCGAATTCCTTCACCATGCCGCCTTTACCGAACCATCCGAGGTTGCCGCCTTTCTTTCCGGAAGGACATTTTGAAAATCTTTTCGCCAATGCTTCGAAGTCCTCTCCTTTCTGGAGACGGTCCATAATCTTCTTCGCGTCTTCCTCTTTGTTTACGAGGATATGTGCCGCATTCACAGATTTTACCATAATTACTGTGATAATTAATTAGATATTAAAAGAAGGGTAAGAGGTTTGGTAAAAGGTTTGGATGAAAGGGAATTTATTCTTTCATACCGCAGGGTATGACTTTGAGCACGTTCACACTGCTGTATGTGTTCGATGCAGCCGATGCCGATGAGTATGAGGGAACAACACCTACGGTGAAGTCGTTTCCTTTACCGTCGTCAGTCGATGTTGTTTCGCAGTAGAGGTAGTACGTTGTGTCTCCCTTGCTGTTGTAGAGATATGTCTTCTGCACTCCGTCGACAGTGAGAGCATAGTACTGGGTGGTGCGTCCTAACGGTCCGAATCCGCCTCCGATACGCTCACTCTTCAGTACGACGTTCGATGCGGTGTATCCGACATCAGTCATATCGATTGCACCTGTAGCGTGACCGCTGAAGATCATCAGTGCCGTGTTGTATCCCATTGCTTTTCCTACCGCACAGAACAGAATCGCCGTATCTTCACAGTCTCCGTTCATGTCGTAGAGTGTCTCCAGCGGATACTTCCAATACTCGTCCTGACCCATAGACTCGCTGTCATACTCGTACGCTATCGCTTCCTGCGTGAACCTGAGAAGAACGTTCGCTCTCGTCATGCTGTCGAGACCTTTGGTTGCCTCTGTAATGTATTCCGCAATCTGTTTGACGTACTTGTCGTCGTATGTGATGAAAGTAAGATCGTGTTCCGTCGAACCCTGTGTACCGAGGTTTCTCTCGATACCGTCTGTCAGATACGTGAGATAATCCGAGTACCTGATATCGAGAGTCAGTGTGTATTCGGTGCCTCCGAAAGTCCAGTTATATGTCTTCGGAACCGTACCGTCGGCAAGTACGGAGTATACTTTACCCAAAGTGGCTCCGTCTTCCGTGCCGATGTATGACAGCGTATACACTCCCATATCGCTGAAAACGTATGAGAATGAGGTTCCCGTCTCGGTCTTAATCTCTCCCGCAGATGAACTGAGTGTCCATGTGACCGCTTCGGTACCTTCCGCAGATACCGTATATGTTTCTCCGGTGTCTACGGATGCATCGTAGACACCGTCGTTGAGTGCGTAGATTGTTGTATCTGAGAGAATCTTCTCGATTTCGTAGGTGTTCGATGTCGAGAGAAGGTCTCCGTTCCCGTCATACCAACCGTAGAAATCATCGCCTGAGGCTGTGAGTGTAACCGTGGTGCCTGCGGAATAATCTCCGTTGCCTGTAACAGTCACACCGTCTCCCGCGTATACGGTGACGGAATATGAGTCTTTGATATCTTCCGAGAGAATGCTGTCGATAAGATATTCGCTTACGTAATCTGCATAGCCTGTTTCGTATTCGGAATGAACTTTCACAAGAAGCCATCCGTAGATGTAATACTGTGTTTCGGTGTGGGTTACGGAAGATGTGCTGTCGTTAAGTGTGAGTGTAACGGATTCCGTTTCGACAGTCCATCCGTCGATGTCGAGAGTTACGGTTGTAACATCGGATTCTGTGTACTTATCGTTCTCTTCTTTGTCATCCGTCGACCATTTGACAGACTCCGTTTCGGAAATAACGGTACCGTCGGAAGCACATGTGCCCCTTACGGAACGGTAGAGATACTTATCCGATGATTCGTAACTCAGGTATGTCTGAGAATAGGTTCCGTATGCTTCGCTTACATACGTTCCGAAGAAAGTCGACTGTGTCGTTCTTGTGTATGTATTCAGCTTGAAACCGTGGCCTTCCATACTGTCGTCCCACAGTGCGTAGAGTGTGAGATTTCCTGTCATATCCGCAGGAATATACAGAATATTCTGCGTACATTCTTTATCGAGATACCATCCGAAGAATCCTAAATCTTCGTTTTCATTCGTCGGACATCCCAAATCGACGATTTCGCCCGCTTTGTAAGATGCAGGGGAATTCGGATCGGCGGTACCGCCGTTCAGTTCGTATGTGATACTGTATTGCTTTCCGGCGGTGTCGACATTTGTATTCTGTGAGGATACTGCGGCTAGCATACCTGCGGATACTACGACAATCGCCACGATTGCCGTGACCGCCAATGCAGTTTTGGAGACCATGCTATCTTTTGACAGAACATTTGCATTGGATTAAACGTTAACCCACGGCCCGCCGGAAGGCGGGCGTAATGGGTTTATAATACATTTTTTCAGAAGGTGAATCTTACGTTGTTCTGACCCAAAGCGCGTGAGTACGTCATAGACTTACAGAGACCTTTGACAATCTGTATTCCGTTACCTTCGCCGTCGAATTCCATGGGATTGAATAAAGCTCCGTCGTCACGTACGGTGACGGACGCTTCCTCGCCTGCCCTTACGGCAATGTCCATGAATCTCCCGGGATCCGAGTGTAAACTGTGTTCGCAGACGTTTATTACCAATTCCTCACAGCAGATCAGCGCTCTGTCCGTTCTGTCTTTAGATATATTATTAGAAATAAGGAAGGAAGAGATTTCTTCCAGAACAGTGTCTCTTTCCTTTCCGTCGCCCGAAATTGAAAACACCGCCGTAGGTACGGAAGGCATACGTCCGAGAAGGAATCCGTGTAAAGACGGATCTCTGCGGCGCATTATCAGTGAGACAATACCCGTTATGAGTAACATTACAGCTTCACCGATACTGAACGAAGCCCAAATCATCTCATGGTTAGAACCTGCGGTAGCTATCGCGATAATCATCACCATGAGAGGCTGCATCACAGACACAAACAGCGAAATCTTCCTGTTTCCGAGAACCTGGAATAATATCATTATCGCATAGTTTACGCCGTAGAGAAGAATACTCGGAGCGAATAATCTCAATGCGGAAGACGATGATTCCACCAATGCCGTCTCGGTAACACCGAATATACTGCAGAATAACCACGGCACAGCGATTACTGCGATTACCAATATTCCGAGCGATGTAATCAGTACTTTAGCCAACGTTCTTGTGAGATACGATATTCCCTCCGTGTCTCCGGAACCGTACAACGTACCGCCTACGGGCTGTACCGTCTGACACGTACCGCCGATCATCATGGTCGCAAGCATCATTATGTTCATGGCGACCGCCATGGTCGCCATGCCCGAAGCACCGAGATATTCCAAAGTAAGAGAATTCATACAGAGCATCTTCGCAACCATCATCACCGATGCCAAAGCAACGGGTGCTCCGAACATCAGCATTTGGGGCACATATCCCATACCTCCTCCGCTGAGGCGGAACATCGTAGTTGCACGTGATTTTATCAGATATCCTACAAGAATCAATGCACCTATTGCAAATCCGATTACGGTGGCAAGAGAAGCTCCCGTCAGACCCATATCCATTGCTACAAACAGTGCGCAGAGCCCTGCCGAAATTATGTTTGCGGTGATTAATGCAACAGTCGCAACCGCAGGCGAACCGTCCACTCTTACGAACATCGCCAATCCCGGAAGGAACAGATATGCCGCACCTCCGATAAGTGCTATTCTTACGTAATCGGTCACCAAAGGTAACAGACTCTCATCGGAACACAGCAGTCCCGAGATTTTATCGGGAATTACCAATCCCGTAATGAGACATACAGCACCCACCAAAACGAGAAGAACCATCGCCGAAGTGAATATTTTCCCGGTATGATCCGCGGAACCCTTACCGACGAGAACCGCACATAACACCGCACCGCCGACACAGATCAACGCCGTGATTGCGTTATACATCTGTATCAGCGGAGATACGAGATTCACTGCGGATAATTCGGAGTGACCCATCATGTTACCGACGATGATTCCGTTGACCACGACACCCAATGTCGTAGCCATGACTGCAAGTATCGTCGATGCCGCGAAGGTTCTGAACGCTTTGTTGACAAGATACGGCGAACGGCTGCTCATCTGAGGTCCACCACCGGGGTGACCTTGAGACTTGTCTTATTCACCCTGAATCCGTCGCGTCCCACGTTGCGTACTTCGAATCCCATGATTCCCGTAGGGACGGTTTTTGCAAACGAATCGTATTCTTTCACAAGAACATCAGTCGCTTCAGCTGTAGTAACGGAAGCATCGTCGATACAGACGGTCATCTTGTCATTGAGATTTTCTGTTTCAAGTAAAATCTGCATATTTCCGCGGTAACCGAAGGAATCGCTGAAAATTTTGGATATTCTCCTGAAATTGAAGAATGTACCTCCGATACGCATAACATCTCCGTATCTTCCGAGAAGTCTGAATCTCGGTTCTTTTCTTCCGCAGGGACAGTCTCCCTCGATCCATTCTCCCATATCGCCGATTTCGTATCTGCTTGTTCTTCCGTTTTCTCTGAGATATCCCGTGAAGATCAGTCTTCCGGGTTCTCCGGGTGCGACAGGTTCGTCGGAATCCATTTTCAGAATTTCCAGTCTCTGAATTTCACTGTTAAGATGGAATTCATTCCTTCCGCAGCATTTGCAGCAGTAACCCATCGTTCCGGTTTCGTTCGCACCGTATAACATCGACTGAATATCCTTAATACCGAATTCCCTGTCAAGCCAATCGACCTGGCCCGAAGAAAACATCTCTCCGCCGTAGAATATCTTGCGGATTCTGCCGTATTCTTTCAGTAAATCGTGATTTTCCTGGAATACTTTGATTATGTAGCTGGGTGCGCCCATAACCGCGGTTGCTTTTCCTATGACCATGAACTGCGCAACCTGTTTCACATCGTCCAATCCGCTTATGTTCAGGTTGCGGACGCCCATTCCGTCGAAAATCGAAATAAAGAAATTCATTCCTCCGTAGAGACTTCCGGCTTTCAGTAAATCCGCGACAACATCCTTATCGGGATCGAGACCGAGAGCCATCATCGCTTTCTTTCCCGGTTCCACGATGTATCTGCGGTAATCTCCTTCGCTGTAACTGCAGAATACGGGTGCGCCTGTTGTACCTCCGCTCTTGGTGAGGACACGCGTACCGTCTTCGGGTACGGGGGGATAGTCTTTCTTACCCTGAATCGGTCCTTCGGGAACGAAAGGTTCGGGTTCTCTCAGTTCCTTCATGCCGATTATTCCGTTCATGGGAATGTCGACACGCATGGAAACTCTTCTCATGAACTTCGGTAATGCGAATCCTCCGTCGTGGGGTTCTCCTGCGTAACTTGCGCTCATTGAATCTGCGGGAGTGATTCTCTGCACTCCCGCACGGTAAAGCGAAGAAGAAATTCCTTCCAATTCATTGATAGGACACACAAGACCGCAGGTCTGAAGATATCTGCGCATTCCTCTCAGTCCGCTTACGAGATTCTCTCTCTTCAGAGGAGAAAGCCACACCGTTCTGAATAACGGAGAAGGCATGAACTTCGTAGTGTAACTGATCAGAATTCTGTATGTGTGCTGTTTATCTTCAATAACATCTCCGTCGTTGAAGTATAAATCGCTCCTGTGGAGTTCGCGTACTGTCGTAATCTCGGCGGATTCCGATCTGTCGGGTGCTTTGCGGGGAAGTGTTTCACGTGCTTTGTCCAACGCTTCTGCGAGAAGAGATGCCATTCTGTCAATCTCTTCTTTGTTATCCGTATCGACAAGAACGCACTGAGGACTCGAACATGACTGCTGTTCGTTCCTGCATACACTCTTTGCAATCATATCCGCCGTGTTACCGTCGATACATGAAGACGAAACATAAGCGAAACTGATCTTGTGTCCCCATTCCACGACGGGTGTTCCGCGGGGTGCTTCTTTGCGTATGGCTGCGATAGCTTCCTCACCGCCCCATGCGCTGATGCAGTCCGCACGGTCCATCATGAACTCCATTGTTTTCTTGTCCGAAGACGGAACCCTCAGCATGTAGATGTGACTGCCGAGGTTTGCAAATTCACTGAGATAAGTCAGAACTTCGGTGGCAAAGTCACCCAGATTACGGGCAACCTTCAGGATGTTGATGTTGCCTGAAAGCAAACCTTCTACGGCCGCCATCGGAGCTACAATCGGTGAATTTCCCGCGGTTATGTGTAACAAAACACCTACCGGAGCCCACCCTTCGTAGTGCTGTTTCTTCATGTCTACGCGCGTAACTTCGAACGGTTCGTCCGTACCGAGTTCCGCGATGAGTTTTCTTGTAAGCGCTTCTCTCGAAATACCCTGAGCCAATGCAGTGAGTACCGAATCGGGGTCGTCGGAACCGTCTCTCACCAATGCATCCCTGAGATTTCCAGCTTTACCTGAGATTATTTTCTCCGATAACGATTCGCATGCATTCAGAACATCCGACGTTTTCAGAGGGTCGTTAAGAGTTTCTTCTATTTCCCTGTCGAGATTCTCAAGCAATCCGTCGAGAGATTCGACAGTCTTTCCTCTCCATATGTGTGACATTCTCAGCGCCTCCTGAGGAGTTCGGATGCCGCTATGGCACAGCTCTTGTTCTTACTTGTACCTGCTCTTCCGAGTATTTCGAACCACGGTGCGGGGTTTCCGCATCCGCAGGAACCTGCGGGGTGTTTGATTACCATGTCTCCGAGTAACAGACTCGGAACGGGAACTCCCGTATTCATCGGTGAAATAACATTCATGAATCCGGGTTCTCCGTCTTCGACGGGTTCCAATGTAACGGGATCGCGTATGACTGCACGGCTGTAAATCGGCACGTGAAGGTGATGTTCGTTACAGTCCGTATAAGCAACACCGTGTTCCACCGCACCGTATGTTTCGTGACAGCATGTATGGGGCAGTCCCAATCTTTCTTCGATGTAATCGCGGAATTCCTTCGGCGATAACTGCTTATCAACGAATCCTTTCCATCCGCCGCCCATCATTACCAATGAATCTTTATTCAGTTTCAGCGGAGGATAGCCCATTTCTCTCATTCTTTCCAATGTAAAGTACAGGAATGCGGGGAATCCCAATATTCTGACGGGACGTCCGTCGGCTTCGAATTTCTTCAGTGCTGCGATACTTCCGAACAGATCGAATTCGTGTCCCGAACCGTTGAATTTCAACGCATATTCCATATCGTTTTCCGGGGCGTAACGGCGCATCATCTGCCTTGTACGTAACGTTCCCGTATTCACTCCGGGTGCGGGTTCGTAGGAGTACATCATGTAGTTGTTCGGAACATCTGTTATTCTTCCGTACCATCCGAACTGCGTATCCGCGGATTTATCGGAAGCATTCAGCGACCATTTGTCAAAAAACATCTGCGTCTTCTGACCCGTTGTTCCCGAAGACGTGAGTGTCATCACGTATTCGTCATCGGGACGTGATTTGATTGTATGTGTTTTGTAGAAATTTGCGTGAAGGAACGGTATTCTGTAAACATCGTCTATTGTCTTAATCGAAGAAGGATCGAAAGAATTCCTCTTCAGCCAATCCGCGTAGTATCTGCACTTACTTTCATGCCACGTAACAACCTGTCTCATGGCATCGATGTAGATATCTTCCGTACCTTTGAGATCGTACGGATCTTCGCAGGCCCAGAGGGCCTGCACCGACGATAATTCCTCGGGGAGCTTCGGATCTTCCGCTCCCAACTCACGTACATGATAATCAGGCATGGGGATCGCCTTCCTTTACAAGATCGAGAAGACCTGTGAACGGTTCTATTGTCTGTATTTTACTGTAATCGACGTTGGAGAGCATGACATTCTCCATCATCAGATAATCATTGTCGTTACAGCCGGTGAACAGTCCCGTACAGTAGTATCCCAAAGACACCAGAGAATCGTACGCAAGTACCGACTGAGGGGATGATACCGAGAGATATACGTTTGAAATCTTACACTTCTGCGAACGGATGTATCTGTCCGCGGCTTTGATACGCGAATCTATGTCAGATCCCGTATAATCCACATTTATCCTTCCGGATTCGACTCTTGTATCCACATCTACGGCGACATCCGAATCTCCTTCCGCGGATATGTCTCCCTTGACAGGTACAGCCTTTCTGTTTATCTTCGACACGGAAATGATATACTCCGCAATCGGTAACACAGTGTCTCTGACGTACACATTTCTTTCTTCGTCTTCAAGCATAAGCGTTGCAAGTCCGAGACTCGCCCTGAATCCCTGTTCGAAGGATGTCGATAAATCCTCATTGATTAAATTGAAAACAAATCCGTTCGGGTACATTCCCTGTTTGTTGCAGACTTTCTGCGTATAAATGTGATAGATTACAGGCATTGCGTTGACCGATGTCAGTCCCATTTCCTTTCCGCGGGCGATTGCCATCTCGGTAATACGGCTCATGATGGAACATTTACGGTATTTTTTCCTGACAACACCCATACACAGTTCCATCGTTCCCCTCATACGGGGACTGCTGACCAATGCCGCATGTCCCGCGACCTCCCCTCCGGGGACGGTCGCGACAACGGAGATACATTCTCCTCTCTGTGTTGATTCATAGAATTCATCGGGATGGTAGACAATCTCATGCGGGTATGTGTATCCGAATTCATCGTACATACACTGCGCAACCTCGATTGCTTCCTCACGTCTTAGGAAATGGTAATCGATATCTTCGGGACCGAATCCGCAGGATTCGGGAACAGGTGTTTCTTCTCTGCGTGTGTACTCCGGCAGTGAAGATAAATGCTTCATCAGAACCTGTTTCCTTCCCGCGGGACCCATACTGCTTAACGATACCTTATCCGCAAATCCTTTCAGCAGAGTCAGGGAAACCATGGCCCCGGGATCTTTGGCGAGCATTTCGTAATCGTAGGGAATTCCTTTGTCGATTATCGTGACGACAAGATCCAATCCTTCTATTCCCACATTCACATCGAACATCGAATCCGGTTTTCCCGGAAATCCGTACTCGATAACCTGAGCCATCGCTTCTTCTACGGTGATCAGAAAACGTTCTGTCTCGTCCGACGGTATGCCGTATCTTTTGGCATAGTAGGAGATAATACCCTGAACCAGAGAGACCGAATCCGGTTCGGCTCTGACACTTACGCGGACGAGATCCATAACTCAGTCCCCCAGAATGGCAGTAATACCGGATATTTCGAACACTTCGCGTACCAATCCGGTTGCGTTGATTACTTTGATGTTATCCGCACCGACAATCGAACGCAGTGTCATCAGAGATCTGATTCCCGCACTCGTCATAAAATCCAATTCCCCGAAATCGACGGTGACTTTGCAGGGAGGTTTGATGTTCTCTCCCACATATTTGTTAAAATCGGCGGCGGTCGTGGTGTTCAGTTTACCCTTCACCTTCAGGGTAACGGCACCGCCGTTCCCGATCATCTGAATGTCCATGACGGTGAAAACTCAGTCCGTCAATATATTATCTGTCACACGCGCGTATAATTTTACGGATGTTTCACGAACCTTGCCGCGACCAATGTGAGATCGTCCGCTCTGTCGGTATCGGAGAAACGTCCTATCGTTTCGTCGACGGAATTTGCGGCGTTTTCACCGTGTGTTTCTGAAAATGCAGCCATTAAACGTTCGATACCGAACATCTCTCCTTTCTTATCGGTAGCATCGGTCGCACCGTCGGAATACATGAGGATGACATCTCCTTCGGACATGGAAACGACGGTTTCACCGTATTCTCCTTCCATAAGTCCCAGAATAGGTCCGCGCGATACTTTTATTTCAGAAACCGAGCCGTCATGTAACAGCAGCGGAGAAGGATGTCCCGCACATGCGATTCTCATCTCTCCGGTCGGAGACAGTACACCTAAAATCATGGTGACGAACATGAACGTGCTGTTGTCATGCATCAGTTTTTCATTGATCTGAGACAGACACTCCGAAGGACCCAAACCCGATTCCAATGCCTCATCCAAAAAGACTTTTGTTCTCATCATAAACAGCGCAGCGGGAACGCCTTTATCCGAAACATCCGCAACCGACATCACAAGATTTCCGTCCGCGGTTTTGCGTATATCGTACATATCGCCGCCGACTTCTTTCGCCGGTTCGATTGACGCAGTCACTTCCGCAAACGGAATATTCTCAAATGCGTCCGACTTCGGAATGCAGGACATCTGCACAACGGACGCAGCATCCAATTCGGTACGGTAACGGCTCACGCTGATGGAACCGTCGAGATTTCCGATCAGCAGAGACAGACACATTGCGCAGACAAACACAAGCAGGTAGCTGTATCTGTTGTCCAGCTCACTGATTCCTCCGTCGTAAATCATGAAATAGAATCCGATGATGAATACCGCGAAAAGCAGTATCGGAATCGGAAGATATTTTGCCATTTTACCGCCGGTACGGCTGTTCATCAGACGGAAACGGCGGGGAAGAATCAGGAACAGAGGAGCGTATATTATCGCGGTTCCGATAAGACGTGCCGTGAGATTCTCGACGATTGTATCGTCGTAGTAACTGATATTGACGTAATGCATGACGATACCGCCGATAACCAACTCAGCCGCGACACATATCAGAGAGTAAATGAACGCGACCATGAGCCGGTACGACAGTGTTCCGCCGTACGCGAAAGCAGTGATTGCGACCCACGTCACTATGAATGATGACAAACACACCAACGACACGATTTCAACCGATTCCTGACGGATCGGACCGAGAATTATCGTCGGAGTGAGCTCGTACAGCATATCGACTATGTGGTAACTTACGGCATATGCAATGAAAAGACCCGCAACCCAGAGAATTACGTATGCGATTACGGGCAGTCTGCGGTCGAGAGAACGGTGTGTCATCACCGCCGTCGCCATAAACGGAAGAATCAGAGACAGAAAAATCGTCAGATAAATCCAGACATACACCCGATCACAACCTGTTTATGACAGATAAGCCGACTCTTCGGAGACTATAAACAGTTCTTTGTGTGAAAATGCGATACCGTAAGGGATTGTGTATCCTCTGAGCCCGTATGCATAATCTCTGTCTTTAATCTGCCCGAGTGCCGTTTCCGCGTCAGGCTCAAGATGTTTACTGTCAACGGATTTCTTGAGTTCCATGACAACATTCGGACCTGTCCCGCTTTTCTTTATCATCATGATGTCATAGTATCCTTTTCCGTTCTCGTAATCTGCCCTTACGTCATATTTGCCGAAAAGACACATCAGCATCGCGGCAATGAATGCCTGGTACGAATTTTCGCTTACAAGCACACGGGAACTTACGTTTCCCTTGAAGATGTTTGTCAGTGACGCTTTCATAGCTTCTGTATTATTCGACACCAGCGCCTTGGAAAATTCAGCAAGATAGCCTGCAACCACACCCTCATTCTCATCGTCACCGCCGTCGCTGAATACATCATTCGCAACGGCATATGAAAAGACCTCAAACAGTTCTTTATTCGGTATAGACAGCCGATAGTTCACATCACCGTGGACAGCCTTGAGATAACCGGTAACGACCATCAGCGAATAAATCGAACTGCGTTTATTCAAATCTCCGAAGGTGAGTTTTGCGGCAATATTTTCGGGAATTGTGCCACCGGATCCGAGAATTTTCAGATTGTCGATAAGCTTGGTATCGTCTTTCGAAATCAGATCCATTACAATGTCGCTCTTGCCTGTGTGTAACCAATACGGCTGTGCTCTGAAACCTTCCGATACGTAATTGAGGATGCTCCATGGGTTGTATATGTCCGCATCTCCGAAACGGTAACCGTCGTACCATTCTTTGGCTTCGTCGTATTTTTCGGGATGGCCGTAATCGGCACAGATCTTTTTCACTTCTTCATCCGTAAAACCGAACATCTCGTCGTATCTTTCGCTCAGAACATTGTTCACGTAGAAATTGTTCACTTTGCTGAAGATGTTTTCCTTTGTTATCTGCAGAATGCCCGTAACAACACCGAACTGAAGGGAACTGTTCCCTTTGAAAGCCGACGAGAACATCGTTCCGATGAAAGCGATTATTTTCTGACGGAGGTCGACATCTTTGATGCCGTTTACGGCATCGTCATACTCATCGATCAGTACGATTACTTTGGAACCGTAGTATCTCTCCAATATTCCGCAGAGAATACCGACGGAATCCGCAAGATCCTCGGGATCGACTGTCTTCATAAAGAGATCGTCGATGAGTTTCACTTCATCCTTTGTCAGCTTATCCCAGGACAGAACATCGGAATGTTCCTTGAACGCTTTGATGATGTCGTTGTTCACACTCCTCAGATAACTCTGCATATCGGCAGCTCCCGCACCTTTGAAATCTATATTCACAACGGGGAATGCGCTTTTGTAACGGCCGTACTCAGGATGTTTTGATATCTCCAAATCGTCAAACCATGTATTTCCTTTGTATTTGATGTTGAAGAAAGCATCAATCATACTGAGATTCATGGATTTTCCGAAACGGCGCGGCCTTGTGTAAAGAAAAACACCGCGCCTGTACTGATTCAGCATCTGCCCTATGAGCATACTTTTGTCCACATAGTAGCAATCGTCTTTACGGACTTCTTTAAAGTCCTGAATGCACACAGGGAGCTGTTTCATACGTCGGACTAGGGGATGGGACCTTATATAATTCACCCAGACGGAGCGCGGATGTGACAGATTCCCGATTTCCGTGAATCGGCGTTCCGGATTGTGTTCGGCCATACCGTCTGAATCGATTTATCCGATGAGTTCATTATCCGAAGATGATACAATGCAGATTCCGGACAGCTTCTACCTCGATACCGATACTGCCGTGTTCCTCATGAAAAAGGAAAGAGAATCCTTCGGAAAGAAAACGTTCAGAGCATACGCAAACGGATTCCTGTGCACCCTGTCGGTGAACAGGAGATTTTCGTATACCGTATCCCTGAAAACGGACAGAACGTACTGGGGAGCATGCGAGTACGCAGAGAAAGGAAGGGCGCTGTCATTCGAAGGAATGTTATCCGATATTTCAAAATGGATCGATAACAGCGTCTGGAATCTTGCGTCTGACGACGATGACAACGACGCACAGCCGTTCGCAACATCGAAAGGAACCGTCGCCTACTATGCGTACAACACGCATCTCGACGGCATTCCCGTGATCTTTCTTCACGGCGGACCCGGAGACGGCGCAGGTACAACTAGATGCAGAATGATGCATCTGAAACATCCGGTTTACACATACGATCAGATGGGATGCGGAAGATCCGATAAGATTGAAAATCTCTCCGAATGGAATGAAGAATGCTACTTCGACGAATTGAACGAGTTCATAGAAGGCATGGGTTTTGAAAAAGTGATTCTGATCGGAGCGTCATGGGGTGCCGGATTGGCAGCCGGATATGCACTGAAATACGGCTGCAGGAAGATAGAACTCATGGTTCTTCCGTCTCCTTTCATTTCATCGCAGAAATGGGCTGACGATCAGATGATCAATCTCGAAACACTTCCCGGGGAATACCGCGAAAAGATGAAGAATTTCATGAACGGAAGCGGTACGGCCGAAGATTACAGGTATGTCATGAGCGAATATTACTCAAGATTCCTCTTCAACCGCAAATGCAACAGAGAAATCGCAGTCGCTGCGGGAGAATCCGAACAGAGCGACGTGTTCCTGGCTATGTGGGGTCCGAACGATATGGTGTGTGAGGGAACGATGAAAGATTTCAATCTCATTCCCAAACTGAATGAAATCAATGTCCCCGTTCTTTTCATGTGCGGAGACAGCGACGAAGTCACGATCGACACAATGAACGAATATGTCAAAGCGGTGAAAGGTTCGAGATTTGCCGTAATCCCGTACGCGGGACACGCAATAGGAAAAGATCAGCCCGATCTGTACATGGACAGCATCAAAGCGTTCCTCGAAGAGAACGGTCAGTGACATTCGCTTTATACAATCACAATGATAAGAGGGACGGAATGACAGCCGAAGACATACCGAACATCGTAAGGGACATACACAGTGCCGCAACGCAGCATTTCAACGAATCTCAGAGTCTGAAGAGAATTTCGAAGATGACCAGGGTGTGGTATGCCCTCTTTGCGGCGATATCCGCATGTATAATCGTCATCGGAGTCTACCTAGGACAGTTGGGAGATGTAATCATCGCCGTACCGACATTGTTCGTTACGGTTATGATGCTCATCTACGACAAAGAATTCATTCACGTACCCCCGATGCTGATTTTTATCATCGTTCTTGTGATGATTCTGTCATTGGTTGCAACTGTCATCCCCGATCCGGATATTTTGGCTGCCGTCTGTGCATTCCTGTCCGGAGTCGTTCTGTCGCTGACGGGATTGATTGTTTCATATGTATCATTGGGTAAGAGGCCGGGATTCGTAAACGAGAAACCGGCAATCATTGCAATCGAAGCATTCACATTCGGTCTGGCTCTGTTCATGATCTGGATGATGACCATCTATTATCTTCCGCTCAATCTCAACACATCCGTCGGCAAACTTATGGCGGACGGAATATGGGTAACCGCGGGATGTCTGTTTACAACCGTACTGTACGTTCTGAACAGAGACAGCAAAATCATATCGGTTACCGTCGACAGGTTCCTTACGAACAATTCCACCATTATGGGAATATCCGTGGATATGGCCGAAGAGACCAAAAATCTGATTGACACAGGCGAATCCGGAACATTGGAGTTCAAATCCACTCTGATGACGAATCTTCAGACGGGAGAACCCGACAAGAGGATGGAAAAAGCCGTTCTGAAAACGATATCCGCTTTCCTGAACACCAACGGCGGTACGCTGTTGGTAGGTGTAGAGGATGACGGAAACATCAGAGGCGTCGATATCGAAAGATTCGAGAACCGCGACAAGATGAATCTTCACATTACAAACATCATTGCGGCGCAGATCGGTAACGAATTTGTTCCGTTCATAAGATTCGAACAGGTCGATTACGGCAAAAGAGAAGACGGAAACGATAAAATTGTGGTGAGATTCGACTGCACCCCGACTTCCACACCTGCATTCCTGAAAAACACCAAGGAAAAAACGGAGACGTTCTTCATACGCTCCGGACCTTCAAGTGTTGAGATTACAGGTAACGATCTCATCAACTATGTGATGAACCGCAGGAAAACTTCCGGTAAAAGACTTCAGGCCGCTTCGGGCCGCAGAGAATTATGATGACGGCGGCGCAGCCGCCGTCAGTGATAATAAAATTCAGATTCCGGGATATTTCACGAGAGAGAACACATCGTAATTCTTGAGTCTCTCCCTTCCCTTCAGACCTTCGAGTTCCATAACGAAACCGATCTTGACGACCTTTCCGCCTTCTCTCTCGGCAAGTCTGATGACAGCTTCCGTGGTTCCGCCGGTTGCTATGAGGTCATCGATAATGACAACCTTCTGACCTTCTTTGATGGCGTCTGCGTGCATTTCCAATGTCGCTTTACCGTATTCAAGGTCGTAATCCTCGGAAATTACCTCTCTGGGAAGCTTTCCTTTCTTCCTGACGAGAATCAATCCCTTGTTCATTGCGTACGCAACAGGTGCTCCGAAGACGAATCCGCGGGACTCGGAACCGAGGATAACATCAAAATCAACATCCTTCAGTTTCTCGATAAGGCCGTCGATAGCGAGTTTGAACCCGTCCTTATCGCTGAGTATGGTCGTGACATCGCGGAACATAATGCCCTCTTTGGGGAAGTCCGGGATTGTTGTCACGTAGTCTTCCAATGCTTTCATAACAGGCGGAACTGTATATTTCATTTAATAAGGTTATCAGACTATCGAACGGCATACGTGTGACGTGAGTGTAAATATCCGTTATGCGATTGCCGGATAATGAGGTACAGGATACATTACGGATGGGTTATCGTCGCCGTCTGCATGATGCTGATTTTCGGTGCCTCATTGGTCAGTACGGGGATGTCGATAAGCATCAACGCACTGCACAGAGACCACGGAATGTCCGGTGCGGAGACTTCCGCGATAATAACCGTATGCAGTGCAACCGCATTCTTACTCACGTGTATCGGCGACAGATACTACATGAAATTCGGACTCCGCAACGGGATGTTCATCGCTGCGGTGTCCGGTTGTATTGCATTCCTGATTTATTCCGTATCGGGAGATACGCCGTGGATGTACTACGTCGGATCGGTGTTCGGAGGAGTTACATACGGATTGGGATTCATGCTTCCCGCATCTATACTGATGAGAAGATGGTTCACGAAAAACCGTGCGCTGGCTCTGTCTATGTGCTCGGCAGGTTCGGGACTGTCTATAGCAATAGGGTCCCCTATTCTTGAAACAATAATCGATGAAATCGACCTGGGAGTATCTTTCCTGACGGAAGCGGCATTCATGGCCGTCACAGCAGTTCTGATATTGGTTTTGGTGAAAAATCACCCGTCGGACATCGATGCCGAACCCCTCGGAGGTCCCGATCTGTCATCCGAGAAGAAAGGCAGAGGAACACACAGTCTGACAAACACAGCAATATTTTCTCTTGTTACTGCAGCCGTCTTCGCGGGAATATGCGGATTCCCCGCAACTTCGCACCTTTCACTCAACTTCACAACCGCTGGATTGGATGATATGAAAGTTGCATTCGGAATCTCCCTGTTCGGTATTGTGTTGATTGTCTGCAAATTACTCTTAGGCAGAACGATGGATTCCAAAGGAACGTATTTCGCAACAATGCTGTTCGGAATATTCGCCGTGTTCGGTCTTTTCGGATGCTTCGCGGTATCCGGTGTAACGGAATATTGGGTGCTGTATCTGTCAATGATTCTCATCGGCATCGGAAACCCGATTGTATCGTTGGGATACCCGAATTGGGCATCCGATTTCAGTACCGCAGACGAATACCCCAAAAATCTCAGAAGACTGCAGATGGGGTATCAGTTCGGAATTATGGCGGGATCTTTCCTCCCGGGACTTATCTTCGACACTGCAGGCAGTTACTCGTGGGCATATCTTCTGTTCACGTTCCTCTTCGCTTCGGCACTCGTACTCGTGAGTATTGCGTACGGGAAGGGAAAGAAAACTCAGACCTGTGCCTGATTTTCCGGTTTCTTCAGACCGTGAATCTCCGCATACATCGCGCCGGCCAAAATCAGTACACAGCCGACAATCTGCAGTACAGTCATCGTCTCACCGAGTAATATTGCGGAAAACACAACCGCAGATAACGGTTCGAGATACCCGCTTATCGACACGGTCTGTGCGCTGAGAACGGTTATCGTTGAGAAGTACAGCAG
>CAVFUJ010000006.1:0-45996 GCA_963625795.1 Anaerovoracaceae bacterium | reverse complement strand
TCACCAACGACGGTGTGACCATCCTCAAAGAGATCGATGTGCAGCACCCCGCAGCAAAGATGCTTGTCGAGGTTGCAAAGACACAGGATCAGGAAGTCGGAGACGGAACGACAACATCCGTTATCCTCGCCGGCGAACTCCTCAAGAAAGCAGTCGACATGGTCGATGCAAACGTTCATCCTACAATCATCGCAAGCGGATACAGGCTCGCAAACGCAGAGGCACAGAAGATTCTCATCGACATCTCGAAGAAAGTTTCCTACGACGACAACAAGCTCCTCAAGCAGATTGCAGAGGTTTCGATGAACAGCAAGCAGGTCAACTCCTCGAAAGACTTCTTCTCCGACCTTGTCGTCGACGCAGTTAAGACAATCGCCGAGAAGACAGACGACGGATACACAGTCGACCTCAACAACATTCAGACTGTCAAGAAGACAGGTTCCTCGATGGATGAAACAGAACTCGTAAAGGGTCTTATCATCGACAAAGAGCCGGTCCACAGCGCAATGCCGAAATGCGTCAAAGACGCAAAGATCGCACTCATCGACGCACCGTTCGAAGTCAAGAAGACCGAGATCGACGCAAAGATCCAGATTACAGACCCCTCCAAGCTCAACGACTTCCTCCTCGAGGAAGAGAACATGCTCAGGAGAATGGTCGAGAAAGTCAAGGAAGTCGGAGCAAACGTCGTCTTCTGCCAGAAAGGAATCGACGACCTCGCACAGCACTTCCTCGCCAAAGAGGGAATCTACGCAGCAAGGCGTGTCAAGAAGTCCGATATGGAGAAGCTCGCAGCATCCACCGGTGCAAACATCATCAACAAGATCTCAGAGCTTGAGAAATCCGATCTCGGAGCGGCAGGCCTCGTAGAAGTCAAGAAAGTCGGTGACGGCGAGATGACATACATCAGCGACCTCAAAGACGCAAAATCGGTCACAATCCTCATCAGGGGAGGTACCAAGCACGTCGTAGATGAGATTGAGAGGTCACTCATCGATGCATGGTCCGTTGTCAAGGTCGCAATCGAAGACGGAATGATGGTTACAGGCGGAGGTTCGACAGCAGTTGAAATCGCAATGCAGCTCAGGAGCTACGCTCAGTCCGTCGGCGGAAGAGAACAGATCGCAATCGATTCGTTCGCATCCGCAATGGAGTCCATCCCGACAACACTTGCGGAGAACGCAGGTCTTGACCCGATCGACATCCTTATCGAGATGAGGAAACAGCACAAGGCAGGCAAGAAGTATGCGGGACTCAACCCCTTCACCGGAAAAGTGGAGGATATGTTCGAGCTCAACGTTATCGAACCCTACAGGATCGGAAAACAGGCAATCAACTCCGCAACCGATGCGGCTGTTATGATCCTCAGGATTGACGATGTCATTGCGTCACGCAGCATGCCCGCACCTGCAGGTCCCCCGGGAGCGGCAGGTTCGATGCCCAACATGGAAGACGATTAAACACATTCCTGCAGGGGGCATCGAGCCCCCTGTTCCAATTATCTCGACATAGAAAAGGTGAACGGATGACTGTGAAGGAGGACAAAAAAACCGGTAAGGACAAACCCGCCGACGAAACGGAGGATCTGAAAAAACAGCTTGAGGAAGCGAATGCGAAAGCAGGCGAATACCTACAGCTGGCACAGAGACTTCAGGCGGACTACGACAACTTCCGTAAGAGGACTCAGCGTGAGAACGAAGAGTTCAAAACCTTCGCCACGGCAGGTCTGATCACGGATATGCTGACGATAGTAGACGATATGGACCGTGCGCTGGAACATGCGGACGGAGAAAACGACTTCGTAATAGGCGTAAGGGGCATCCGTCAGAATCTGATGAAGGCCCTGGAGTCCAGAGGACTCAGCGAAATACCTACGGACGGTAAGTTCGATCCGAACTGCCACGAGGCACTGTGTGTCGTGGAGGCAGACGAGGACGGAGATATCGCCGAGGTGTTTCAGAAGGGATACCGCCTTGGGAACAAGGTACTGAGGTATTCCAAGGTCAAAGTGACCAAAAAGAAAGAAGAAGAAAAAATAGAAGGTGAGTAAGATGTCAAGAATAATCGGAATCGATTTGGGAACAAGCAACTCTGCCGCCTCTGTTATGGAAGGCGGAAGGCCGAGCATGATCCCGAGCGCAGAAGGAACAAGCGTGGGCGGGAAAGCTTTCCCCTCATATGTAGCATTCACTAAGGACGGTCAGCTCCTGGTCGGAGAACCCGCAAGGAGACAGGCCGTTACAAATCCTGACGGAACAATCAAGAACGTCAAGAGGAAAATGGGAACATCCGAGAAGGTAACCGCACTCGGCAAAGAGTACACGCCGCAGCAGATCTCCGCATTCATCCTTCAGAAGATCAAGAGGGATGCGGAAGCATACCTCGGAGAGACAATCGACAAAGCTGTCATCACCGTTCCCGCATACTTTGACGACAACCAGAGACAGGCAACAAAGGATGCAGGTGCGATCGCAGGACTTGATGTCGTACGTATCATAAACGAGCCTACGGCCGCAGCACTCGCATACGGTCTTGATAAGGGTAACACTGCACAGAAGATCCTCGTGTTCGACCTCGGAGGAGGTACACTCGATGTCACAATCATGGACTTCAGCGACGGAGTCTTCGAAGTCATGTCCACATCCGGAGATACCAAACTCGGAGGATCCGATATGGATGAGGCTCTCACGAAATACGTGCTCGGAGAGTTCCAGAAAGAGACCGGAATCGATCTCTCGAAGGACAACACAGCATTCTGGAGGGTCCGTGAGGCATGTGAGAAAGCCAAGATCGAACTGTCTACCACGATGCAGACAGAAGTCAACCTTCCGTTCATTGCATCCGATGCAAGCGGTCCGAAGCACCTGGTTCAGACAATCACACGTGCAAAGCTCGAGGAAATCGTCACGCCTATCGTATCCCGCTGTAAGGGACCGATCATGCAGGCACTCGGCGATGCTTCGCTCAGTGTCGACGGAATCGACAAGATTATCATGGTCGGCGGACCGACAAGGATGCCTATCGTGCAGAACTTCGTCGAGAACATCGTCGGACCGAAGATCCAGCGCGGTATCGACCCGATGGAATGTGTCAGTATGGGTGCGGCAATTCAGGGAGCAGTCCTCTCCGGAGATGTGAAGGATGTTCTCCTTCTCGATGTTACGCCTCTGTCACTCGGTATCGAGACCCTCGGAGGAATCGCGACCAGGCTCATCGACAGGAACACCACAATTCCTACCAAGAAATCTCAGGTGTTCTCAACCGCACAGGATAACCAGCCCGCAGTTGAGATCCACGTCGTCCAGGGAGAGAGGGAGATGGCATCCGACAACACATCGCTCGGAAGATTCACTCTCGACGGAATACCCCCGGCACCCCGCGGAGTACCTCAGATTGAGGTTACTTTCGATATCGATGCGAACGGTATCATCAACGTGTCCGCAAAGGACAAGGGAACCGGCAAAGAGCAGAAGATTACGATCGCTTCATCCAACAAACTCTCGAAAGAAGAGATTGATCAGATGGTCAAGCAGGCGGAGCAGTTCGCCGACGCCGACAAGAAGAAGCGTGAGGAAATCGAGGTCAGGAACCAGGCTGAGACTGCAATCTACTCCGTTAAGAAATCACTCGACGAACTCGGTGACAAAGTCAGCAACGACGAGAGAGCAAAGGTCGAAGCCGCAATCGGAGACCTTGAGACTGCCAACAAGTCGGGTAACACTGAAGATATCAAGAAGAAGCTCGAAGCTCTCTACAAAGCAATGGAACCCATCTCACAGAAGGTGTACCAGCAGGCAGGCGCTCAGCAGGGCGGCTGCGGATGCGGCGGCGCAGAGCAGCAACAGCAGCAACAGCAACAGCAGAGCCGTGAAGGCGAAGCGAAGAAGGCCGACGGCGACTTCGTCGACGCCGACTACAAGATCGTGGATGACCAGTGAACGATATGCCCAGAGACTACTACGAAGTATTGGGTGTCGAGAAGACCGCGACGCCTGACGAGATAAAGAGTGCGTACCGCAAGCTTGCGCGTCAGTACCATCCGGATGTATCCAAGGAGCCCAAAGAGGTTGCCGAGGAGAAGTTCAAGGAGATATCGGAGGCGTACGAGGTCCTGATGGACTCCGAGAAGCGTAAGTTGTATGATCAGTACGGTCATGCAGGGGTCAACGGGCAGTTCGGACAGGGCGGATTCAACTGGAACGACTTCACCCACCAGGAAGATATCAACGATATTTTCGGAGATATCTTCGGATCTATCTTCGGCGGGGGCTTCGGCAGGCAGCAGCAGCGCAGCGGCCCCCGCTCCGGGGATTCCCTCAGATACGATATCGAAATTACACTCGAAGACGCATTCAAAGGGAAGGAAGTGGAGATCAACGTACCGCATTCCGTCAGCTGTACTGACTGTAACGGTACGGGCGCAAAAGGCGGAGAGACGGAGACGTGCAGACAGTGCGGAGGAAGAGGGCAGATTCAGTCTGTCAGGAGAACTCCGTTCGGTCAGATGTCTTCTATTTCCGAATGTCCCAACTGTAACGGTACCGGAAGGTCTGCGAAAGAGAAATGCTCCGCATGTCACGGACAGGGACGTCTCAGCAAGAAGTCCAAAATCTCCGTCAAGATTCCCGCCGGAATCGACGACGATCAGAGGATCCGTGTTCCCGGTGCAGGCGACGCAGGTTATCAGGGCGGAAGGCCGGGAGACCTGTACGTTGTGGTGCACATAAAGGAAAACAGCATGTTCGAGCGTGACGGCCCCAACCTTTGGACAGGTGTAACGGTAACATACCCCAAGCTTGTACTCGGAGGAGAGGCTCAGATCACAACGATCAACGGCGAATCCGTAATGCTGAAGATTCCTGCGGGAACGCAGGTGAACTCCGTGCTGAGGATGGCCGGATTGGGTATGCCCAAGATCAACAGTACCACACGCGGAGATATGTTCGTCCGTGTGAGAATCGAGGTTCCGAAGAAAGTAACCGAAATGGAGAAAGAACTTCTGAAGAAACTCGACGATACTGCGGGAACGCCCGAAAAGAAGACGAGAAAGAAAGGTCTCTTCAAATGAACGGTTAATGTGCCCCGTAAGGGGCACAGCCGTTCCCTTTTAACATTCTGGCACTGAGTCACTCAGTGTGTTTTCCGAAACTGCTGTTTTACGGATAATTCCGGCATAAATCCCGAAATCCAACGGATGTCACGCCGTTTCTATGTGATAGTTATTAATCCAGCCCCAGATATTCGGAGTCTGATGAGTGAAGAACAGGCGGTATTTACCTGCCCCAAATGCGGACAGGACGCCGAACTGAGGTCCGGCTACGAGACATCCGTCATCTGCAAAGATTGCGGTGAGACCAAGATTGTCATGAGATTCCTGTCCAACGGCGACATTGAGACAGTGACCGAAGACACGGGAAAATACTACGAATTGGAACCTTCCGTGAGAGAGGCACTGAATGCCGTGGAATCCGCGAAAACGGATGCCGAGAAAGTAATTGCGCTTTCGCTGCTGTCCGACAGATACAGTGAGACAGGCAGGGAAGTCAAAGCCGAGAATCTCGCAAACGAAGTACTTGCCGAGATGTACAGATTGGCCGAAAAGGGCGACAGTGAAATGCTTTCACGCTACTTCAATCAGATTCCGATCTGCGCGGCGTTTGCCATTGCACGCGGTGACAACAAGACTGCCATGAACATCTACGCAGACGGTCTCGCACACGTAGGCGACAGCAGAACAATTGAAGTCGCTTCGATGAAAGTCAACTACGGATTCATCTGCACCATGAGGAAAGAACTCACCAACGCAGAGAAAATCTTCAAAGAAGCCTTGGAACTCACCGAAGAATGCTTCGCAAAAGGAGAGAAAGGCGACGATCCGTACCTTTTGGCAACGATTTACGATTCACTCAGACTCATCTCATCAAAGAACGGCCGTGCCGAAGAAGCGGAAGGTTATATGGAATCCGCACTCCGCGAGAGGAGAGAATTACTCAAAACCGCACCTGTTACTTCCGCAAGACTGACCGAATTGGCGGATTCGATAGGATTCAAAGCGGAATCCGAAGAAAGGAAAGGAAACTCGGAGAATGCCGAAGCACTCATGAACGAAGCCGTGGAAATCCTCAGGGGATACCCGGACAACAAAGACGCGTACGCAAACGCACTCATGAACCGCGCCAAATACCGTCAGATGAAGAATCCCGAAATGACGGAAGAATTCGGCAAAGAGATGGATGAAGTCATTCCCGCATTGGAAGCCGTCAGACTCAAAGACAAGAGAACATATGAGAATCTGGCACAGGCATATATGTTCAGATCAATGATCCGCAGTCCCGATGATTTGGACGGTCTTCTGGAGGATCTTACCGGAGCATACGACAATCTTCACGTATTGGCCGAAACAGGCGACGTGAACGAAATGTTCTTCATGTCCACGGCACACTCGTATCTTGTTCTCCTGAACATGAAAGACCAGGAAAAGGCAAAGGAAGTACGCAGCGAACTTATGGAACTGGGTATTTCGCAGAGCGATCTCGACAGAGCTTCGAGGAGCACCGTAGGAAACATCAACTCCAAGAGTACGAGAATCGATTCCTCGGCTGTCCCGACCAAACCCATACCGGGCAGAAGACTCAGAAGACAGGTCAAACACAAGGAGTGAGATCTTTGAAATTCATATTTTTCGTGGGAACAGCCGGAAGCGGTAAGAGTACACTCGTCAGAGCATTCAGGGATTGGCTCGGCAACAATGCAACCGACTGCATTACCGTCAACCTCGATCCCGGAGTCGATATGCTTCCGTACGATGCGGACATCGACATCAGGGAATGGGTTTCTTTAGATGAGGTCATGTCCGAATACAACCTCGGACCGAACGGCGCACAGATTGTCGCCGCAGACCTCATGGCTGTGAATATCAAAAAGATTACAGATATTCTCGACGGCGAGAAGACAGATTATGTTCTTGTCGACACGCCCGGACAGTTGGAACTGTTCGCATTCAGGGAGTCTTCGAATGTCATTGTAGAAGCGTTCGGAAAGGACAGATCCATGGTAATTTACCTCTCCGACCCTATGCTCTGCAAGACATCCAACGGATTCGTATCGAATATGGTTCTTTCTTCGCTGGTTGAATTCAGGCTGCAGCTGCCTACGGTCAACATTCTCACGAAGGCGGATCTCATAAAAGACGAAGAGAAAGAGAAAATGATTTCATGGTTCGAGAACCCCGATTCGCTGTATGACGATCTTCTCGACAACGATTCGAATCCTCAGACTGTCGTCGGTACGGAACTGTTCAAAGCGGTTGAGAGTGTCGGCGTATTCGGTCAGATGCGCGCAGTGTCAGCAACCGAAAACACGGGATTGGAAGACATCTACGCCGCGGCGCAGTTGGAATTCTTCGGCGGCGACGATTCCGATCCGGAAGATAACGAATGATTCCGCAGGATACCTTCTTCGGTATCCTGCAGTCATCCGAACATGTATGCGGGAACCTGCTTGACTTTGTTCCTGCCGGCTTCGAGTACTTTCTCTTTTGCCTTAAGGAAATCATCCATCGTAACGCAGTCGCGTCCGTCTCTGATTGTGAGCATACCCGCTTCGGTACAGATCGATTTGATTTCCGCACCGGATACACCTTCGGTGGCTTCCGCGAGTTTTCTTGCGGAGATTTCTCCGTCGATGTTCATGTGCGCAATGTGAATCCTGAATATCTGTTCCCTTCCGTCGACATCGGGGAGACCGATTTCGACGATACGGTCGAATCTTCCGGGTCTGAGCAGTGCGTCGTCGAGAATGTCGGGACGGTTGGTTGCACCGATGATTTTGACGTTGCTCATAGGCGTGAATCCGTCGAGTTCGGATAACAGCTGCATAAGTGTCCTCTGAACTTCCCTGTCTCCGGATGTGGTGGAATCCAATCTCTTCGCACCGACGGAATCCAATTCGTCGATGAACACGATACTCGGAGCCTTCTCTTTTGCGAGTTCGAAGAGTTCACGTACCAATCTCGCACCTTCTCCGATATACTTCTGTACCAATTCGGAACCGACGAGTCTGATAAATGTTGCCTCCGTGGCATTTGCAATCGCTTTTGCCATCAGAGTCTTACCTGTTCCCGGCGGACCTACAAGGAGAACTCCCTTGGGAGGTTCGATACCGACTTTCGCATAAAGTTCGGGCCTGAGCAGAGGATCCTCGACTGCTTCGCGCAGTTCTACGAGCTGTTTCTCGAGTCCGCCGATGTCTTCGTAGCTGATATCGGGCTTATCGATGATTTCCGCTCCTGTGACAACGGGATCCAATGACTGCGGGAGAACATCCATGACAGCCAGAGACTGTTTGTTAAGAGATACTCTGGCACCTGTTACGAGTTCCTCTTTCGGACAGTATGTGGAAATTCCCACAACAAAATCGGGTCCTGTGGAACTTTTCACCGCAACACGGTTGTTCGGAAGGATGTCTTTCACGGTACCGATGATAAGCGGAGGAGTTTTCATTCTCTCCAATTCGGTCCTGACTTTGGCGAGATCTTTCTGCACCTTGAACAGTTCGCTTTCGGCGTAGCGTTTCTCGCCCTCCATGTTCTGGAGGTCTTCCATGAGCCTGACGTTCTTCTCTTCGAGTGATATGATCTTCGCCTTCAGTTCAGATGTCAAATCGTCATTCCGGGAATCGCTCATGGTATCATCCTTCTGATGACGGTTTATCTGTGAGCTGTTATAATACCGTTACTGAATGGAATTCCCTTTCAACCGCAGTCTTAAATTATTAGTTGGCACATAGGCGGACACATGATCTGCGAAATGTGCGGCAAAGAGGTGCCGGCGACAAGACCGGTTTTCATCGAAGGTACAAAACTTGACGTCTGCCCCAACTGTTCGAAGTTCGGCGATGAGCACAGGGGATCTCCCACGAAAGGATCCGCTCCCGCTCCGAGTGCACAGGTAATCGAGCAGAGGCTTCAGAGACGCGAACAGCGTATGCAGGTCAAGGATGTCTACCGCGGTACCGAGACAGTGGAACTTATCGACGATTACGGCGGAGAGATCAGAAAGGCCCGCATGAACAAAGGCATGGATCTGGAACAGTTCGCTGCGTCGATTCTCGAGAAGAAGGGAACTATCGCAAAGATCGAGTCAAACGATCTTGTTCCCAACGACAAACTTGTCAAGAAACTCGAGAAGGCTCTCGATATCAAGCTCACCGAATCTGTTTCTACGGGCGGAAAAATCGGCGGCGGTCAGAACACAAAGATGACCCTCAACGATTTCATCAAGAAGAAGTGAATCTTCTTTCACTTCTTCGAAACCGCTTCGTAAACACGGTCTGCGAGATGGGTTATGTCCACTCCCGCATCCCTGAGCACAATCAATCCGGCGACCAAAATGTCCACGTTCAGCGTTTTCTGAAGAGCGTTGGCCGCGGACATGAAGTCCCTTTTCTCTATGTTTGCATTCATCGATTCCGATATAAGCAGAGACAGAAGATTCTCGGGCTGAGGTACTGTCTCTTTCTTCGGCGGTGCACTGACACCTTTTCTGACACTGTTTATCAGAGATTCGGACGGTCTGTATGCAACGGGGACGTTCACACCGGATACACTGAAACATGCTTCGAGGTATTCTCCGTTCCTTTTGAAAACACCGGAACCCAGGAGTGCGGCAAGAAGTTTCTTGGCATCACTGTACGGCATCCAATGGTAGTCCATCGATACGCCCATGAGGAATTCGTTCTCTGTGACTACCGTCTTACCTTTGTTCCTCAGGAACGCGGCTGCGCACACGGTGAGTTCGTCTGTCATCGGTAAGTACAGATACTCATCGGATAATAACCCGTCGGAACAGGGATAACAGCCGCTGCGGAACGGTGCCCTTATCTTCTTTTATAGAATAATGAAAGCGGAACACCGTTTTCAAACAGCAAGCTTTATAAGTAGAACCCTAATATCCGAAATACTCCGGTTATGGTGAACTATGAAGTACACTAGGTTTGAGAAGGCTAGGATCATCGGTGCAAGAGCGCTTCAGATTTCGTTCGGTGCACCCGTTCTCGTAGATGTTCCGGCAGAAATGCTGGATCCGATAGACATCGCCATGCTGGAATTCGATAGAGACCTGGTCCCTATCACAGTCATTAGAGAATGAGGTTTACACATGAGTGAAGCGGAGAACACCGACTTATTGGTCGCCGAGGATATCTATCTGACATCCGGCGTACACATCGGCACACAGCAGAAAAGCGCTGACATGAAGGATTTCATCTACAAGGTCAGGCAGGACGGACTCTACGTCCTTGACGTCAAGAAAACCGACGACAGGATCAGGGCAACCGCAAAATTCCTTGCCCGTTTTGACCCCAGGAGGATCCTCGTCGTTTCAGCGAGGCAGTACGGACAGAGGCCCGCAAGAGAGTTCTCAAAGGCCATCGGAGCACCTGCATTCGCAGGCCGTTTCGTCCCCGGAACCCTTACCAACCCTATGAACGCAGGATTCGTCGAGCCCGAAGTCATCCTCTGTACAGACCCCGCCGCAGATAAGCAGGCACTCAAAGAGGCAATCGACATCGGAATCCCGATCATCGCAATGTGCGATGCAAACAACGAGACCAGGAACGTCGACCTCGTCATCCCCACAAACAACAAGGGAAGGCGTGCACTCGCATGCATCTACTGGGTTCTCACAAGGGAAGTTCTTCTCGCAAGGGGAGACCTCAAGGATCCCGCAGATTTCACAATGGAAATCGAGGATTTCGAATCCAAGCTCTGATTATTCAGAACTCAAACTTTTTCCTTCTCAAACCCCATATAACTTCTATGAGATATCCCGCTGTCGCAGGCAGATTCTATCCGGCCGACAAGGCCGCATTGTCTGAAAGTATCAGATCATGTTTTGAGCACCCTCTGGGTCCCGGAAAGATCGGAAAGTGTACCGGAAAGAGGGAAATCAAAGGCGCCGTGGTCCCCCATGCGGGCTATCAGTGTTCGGGAATGAACGCGGCGCATGTGTACAGAAGTATTGCGGAAGACGGATTTCCGGATGCGTATGTGATTGTCGGACCCGATCATTACGGCATACCGTTTTCTTCTGTTTTATGCGACGAATCATATCTGACACCTTTCGGCGAATGTAAGATTCACATGGGTATTGTAGACAGATTATCTCATGACATTCCCGTGATGGCGGAGGCGCACAGGTTCGAACATTCGATTGAAGTAGAGGTTCCTTTCGTTCAATATATTGATCCGAATGCGAAGATTGTTCCGCTGATTATGAGCGATCAGAGGATGGAAACGGCGGAACATATCGGAAAACTTATTCGTAAAGCATGCGAAGGTTATGACGTAATCGTGATTGCATCGAGTGATATGTCCCACTATGTCCCGAAACCCGTTGCGTCGGCAGACGATACGATGTTCATGGACAGAGTATGTTCTTCGGATATTCCCGGGATGTACGATGTAATTTCAAGATACGGCGTAAGTGCCTGCGGATACGGGCCGATTGCGGCGATGATTACAGCTACGGGACCTGCCGAAGGAACGCTGCTGAAATATTCGGATTCATATGATTCCCTGAATTATCAGCCCGAATCCGTCGTAGGATATGCATCTGCGATATTCCGTAAAAAATGACGGCAACGTCAAAATGTATATTATCTACTAATTCACATTGAACATTTATGGTTGATGACAATCAGAAGTTCTGTGTCCACTGCGGCGCGGAACTTGATGACAGTGCCGCATTCTGTAAGAACTGCGGTGCAAAAGTTGAGGAGCAGACGTCGTTCTGTGTCCACTGCGGTGCGGAGCTAGAACCCGGATCTGCAGTCTGCAAAGCCTGCGGTACACCCGCCGGCGGAGTTTCGGAACAGCCCGGAAACCCCTATGAGTCTATGGAAGTCGCGGAAGCCAACAGCCGTTTGACCGTAGTCGCTGTGTGCTGTACCATTTATGCAGTTCTCGCACTGATTACCGGAATTTACGTTATTGTCGCATCGGATCAGCTCGTAAATCAGTTTGTGTCGAGCGAAGCATGGCCGGATCTTGTGCAGCAGTTCATCGACAGAGGTATCGCAACGGATGCGGCAGGTGCCGAGAGTTATCTCAGGAACCTGTTCTCACTCAGCGGATACTTCTCCATACTTCTTGCGATTACTGCGGCGATCCCTGCGGTTACGTCATTCACGAAGAAAGGATACATCGTCGGTCTGATTGCACTGATTGTATGTACGGTCCTTTCGACGACGTTCATCCTCGGACTTATCATCGGTATCATTATCATCATAATGTACTGTAAGTCCAGGCCCGCGTTTATTGCGCAGCAGTAAAAAACATATTTCAAACGACATTCGGCCCCGGAAACGGGGCCGAATGTCGTACAATATTTATTCAACCAATGTTCTGGATAGCCCATGGAGGACGACGGGACACACATTTTCTGTTCCAACTGCGGAAAGGAACTGTCGAAATACTACAAGTACTGCCCCGAATGCGGTGTGAGAATCGTTTACGATACAAACATCGACGATTTCAGGCCGCTGTTCCGTACCACGTCCGAAATACGTCTGAACTGGGCAACGGTGTTGCTGGGAGTTTTCGGTTCATTTTCCATACTGATGTCTGTACTGATGCTGTTCTTTACGGACAGTGTTATGGATGTCATGCGCGCACTGATGGGTGAGAACAATTGGAGAGACATCATAAGAACGCTGGGCGTGACCCCGTTGGATATGAAGCTGTCTCTGCAGAGTGTCGGTGCGTGTCAGCTTATCACAGGCGTATTCTCGCTGGTTTCGATGTATCTGTGTCTTCACCGCATACATTTCATCTGGGCGTTTGCGTTCGCAATAGCATCGTCGTTCACGATTCTGATGGGTGTACTCTTCGTGCCGAGGGTTGCGAGTGTTTTCATGTGGACCATATCCGTCATACAGTTTGCCGCAGGATTGCTGGTTTCCGCCGCGGTGTACACTTCAAGGGATCAGTTCCCGGACATGTGGCTATTATGAAGAAAAAAAGTGTGACAGGGCGCAGGGCCCCGTCACTGTTCATATGATTTTAAGGAAGTTCAGGTTGGGTTCGTAGACAAGACCCTTATCCATGAGTGCGCTGGAAAGTTCCTCGACTTCAGTCTCGGAGATTCCCTCCGCTTCCGCACGTCTTTTGATCTCATCGACGGGAACACCGCGGGGATCCGTGTCGAGTTCCTGAAGGATTCTGAGGATGATGTCTTCCTTATCCTCGGCGTTCTCGGCGGGTGCATTGGACATTCTGTTGCTGGGAACATCCATCTCATCCGGGAGATCGCTTTCGTTCTCGGGAAGGCCGAGGTCGATTTCCTCATCCGGAAGCAATGCCCTCAGTGCAGACTGAATGCATTTCAGGTACTTCGTGGAATCCGGGATACCGTAGGTGTCGAGTGCCAGCGTGATATTCTCGGCATCATGTGCGGAGAATCCTTTCTGTTTCAGCACATCCGCCGTGGCATCGGGAACCTGGAGGGCTTCTCTCATTCTCAGGAGCCTGTCCCACATGGACCTTGCCGCTTCAAGCATCCAGACATTACGCTGTTCCTCGGTGATGTTCATGATGCGTTCCGGGCGTACGGATACGAAAGTGCGTCCGTCGTTTGTTGTGTATGTTTTGATCTTTCCGACAACCGCAACAAGCGAAGGTGCATCCAAAGTAGCCATGGCAGCCGCGGCTTCGGGCTGATACCTTCCGACACTGATGTAGTAGTTTCCGGAGGGGTCGTTGATTCTTCCGTTCCACAGAGGTTCGGATTCGGAACCTTTGTTTTCCACATCCGTAAGAACACCGGCAATCAGCACTCTGTTCACGGATGTTCCGAGAGGTGTGAGCACATATGCAGGTGATTTTTCGTCGGTACCTCTTCTCTCCAACGTCGAAGAATTAAGTTCTCCCGGGAAGAGTCTCCATGCTGTCTCTCTTGCCATCATAATTTCTCCTCCATTTCTTTAAGGAGTTTGGCAGCTTCCGCTTTGATATCCGTTTTATCTTCGTCTGCTTCGTCCGCAATCATTGTCGGTCCGAAGTCGTCGATTTTCACGTTACCGCGGACGGAGATTCTTTTCATCATTATCTTGTCCGCCATTTCCGTCGCAACCATACCGGTTCCGCGTGCTTTTGCGAGATCGGTTGCCATCTTGAGTGTGACGCCCGTAAGTTTCTCTGTGAGTGCGCGGTTTACGATAATACTCATCGAACCCGTTCCGTCATCTACGGAGAGTTTCATCCTGAGATCGGGGACGGGGTTCTCCTGCATTCCGTGTGCGGAACATCCCGTGTCGAGGATCGAACGGTTGCATATGGGACATCTCTTAATCAGTCCGCTTCCCGCTTTTACGTCGACAACTGTACCCTTGACTGTGATATCGACTCCTCCGCCGTTTGTCACAATGTCTCCGATTGTTCTTTCTTTGCTTTTGCCGATTGAACCTTCGTCGAAAGTGTCATCCACTCTGCATATTTCGCATCTGTCGCCGAAGTTGAGCTGAGGGATACTCTGCCACGAGCGGACGTATGCGTTCTTTACGCAGATCGTTTCACCCGCTTTCAGACCGAAATCGTTCCATGCCGAGAACTGAATTTTACCGGTATCGTCGGCAATCATTCCGGAATAGACTGTCTTCTGCTCTCCTTTGACGTTGACCTGTCTGCTTTCGGTACTCAGGATACGTCCCGTTACGGTGACGTTTCCGGAGTTTTCTTTGATTTCTCCGATTTTTATATCGGATGCGGAAAGGGAAATTTCTCTTTCGGGGAGATCGATCTTCACACCGTCGGCTTTGACGATACTGCCTCTCTGTCCGATGTTGATCTGAACTTTGTCATTCCATTTTCTGGTGTAGCATCCGTTGAATCTGTAAACCGTGCCCTTCTCAAGTTCCGGCGGGTTTTCCCATACCGTGAATGATGCACTGCCCGTCTCATCTGCGATAATGCCCGATGAGATGTTCTTCGGAGTTCCTTTGACCGTAATGTCTTTCTTTTCGGCGTAGACAACCTTCGCAACGATGTTTACGTTGGGTTCCGTTCCCGTGAGTTCGGAAATCTTCTTGTTCTGTGCCTCGCCGTTACTGACGGGAGCATCGTTTTTCACATCGATTTCGGTATCCGTTTTCTCTGCGGATCCTTTCTGACCCATGTTGAGCTGTACTTTATCGTTCCACTTTTTGGTGTAGCAGCTCCTGAATCTGTAAACGGCGCCTTTTTCGAGTTCGGCGTTGCCGTCCCAGATTGTGAGGTTCGTTTTTCCCGTATCGTCACCGATGAATGCGGATACGATCTGTTTCGAATTTCCTCTGGCGCTGATTGTCCTCTTATCGGAAGTCAGTACTTTCGCGATGACATCGACGTTCTGCTCGGTACCGTTGAGGTCCGCGATTTTCTTCACCACGGCATCCGCCGTGACGAAATCCAACGTAGGCCCTCCGTGTTTCCTTATGATTCCTCTCTTCGCTTCTTCCGGCGACATACGGTAGGTTTCCGTATATTTCCTGAATTCCGCGATGAGTTCGCTGTCGTCGACTTTTTCGTTCAGCACCCTTTTGATTTCTTCTATGTGGGGTGTTATTTCATCCATTTCCATACTATCGACTCCTTTCAGAGGAGCACCTTATCAGTGCCTGCATCCCTCTTGTTTTCTAACTATATAAGGATGACAGAGAGGTCTCCGATTGATGATGTATGTATCTCGGAAAGGATGCGGATTTCATATGTATATGTGAAATAATCGCATAAATTCGGCGTTATCTTTAAATTATGCTCTTTATAATCCGATATTCGTAACATGTACAGACTCATCGCGAGCGACCTCGACGGTACATTACTAGGACCGGACGGAGAACCCACGAAGGATTTGGCAGATGCCGTCGGGAAGCTTCAGAGAAAAGGAATTCATTTCGTAGCTGCATCCGGAAGAATGTACACAACTCAGAAGATGACTGTCGAGAAAATGTGTACTTCCTATTCGGTGATTGCATACAACGGATCGTTCATCGTCTGTGAAGACGGCACGATTACGAAACGGCGTATCGACGCGGAAACCGTGAGGGGAATTGTCGGATACTGTTACGTCCGCGGATATTATGTGCAGTGTTACCGTGACGATGTCATTTACACAAAAGAGGACAGCCCCCTGCTCAGAAGTGATCCGGATTCACGCGCTGTGAAAATACAGTTCGGAAATCTGCTGGAAAAAGAACTGAAATCTTCTCCGAAAATTGTTATAGTTCCGGGATCGGAAAACGTGCCCGCCGTTATATCGGATATCAAATCGATGTATCCCAAACTCTATGTGACACAGTCCGGGCCGCATGTTATCGAAGTTATGCCCAACGGAGTTAACAAGGCAACAGCTCTCGAAAGCGTATGCGAGTGTCTTGACATAAAAAGCGACGAAGTAATAGCGTTCGGTGACGGAATGAACGATATCTCGATGATAAAGTGGGCGGGATTGGGCGTTGCCGTAGGCAACGCACCCGACGCGGTGAAGAAAGTCGCCACGGTTGTAGCAACGAAAAACGGTCCCGACGGTGTTCTCGAAGTACTCAGAGACGTATTTCCGGATATTCTGAAATGAAATTTCCTCCGCTGTCTGGGTTTATACCTGCATTATGTCAGACATATCCGCACGATTACGTTTATATCAATGAATGCGATAAGACGTTATGGTCCCGAAGAAGAGAATCGATGAAATTTTGGACGGATACGATCTCAACGACATTACGATTGCAACACTCTGTTCGCACTCGTCTCTTCAGATTTTCCACGGGGCACGTAAGATGGGATTCAAGACATTGGGTCTTACCATCAAACATGACACAAGGTACTACGACGCATTCCCGCTCGCAAAACCCGACGAGATCATAAAATACAAGGATTTCGAGGACATGGAGTCGAGGGTTCAGGAACTCTACGACCGCAACGTCATCATCATTCCCCACGGATCTTTCGTCGAGTATATGGGACCGAAGAGATTCGAAGACTACGAAGTTCCCGTTTACTGCAACCGTTCGGTTCTTCAGTGGGAATCAGACAGGGACATGGAAAGGCAGTGGCTCACATCCGCGGGAATCAACATGCCCCGCGTTTTCACCGACGCAAGGGAAATCAACGAACCCGTGATGGTAAAATACCACGGAGCAAAAGGCGGAATGGGATACTTCATCGCAAAAGACTATCCCGATTTCAAAATGTCCATCGACAACAGTATGCCTTATTCGATTCAGGAATACTGTCTCGGTACCAGGTACTATCTGCACTTCTTCTACTCACCGTTCAAGAACGACGGTTACAAACTCAAGAGAGGAGGATCTTTGGAGATGCTCTCGATCGACAGGCGTGACGAGAGTAACATCGACGAGATGTACAAACTCGGTTCCATCGAGGATGCAAAACGTCACGGTCTTTATCCTTCGTTCGTCGTAACGGGAAACACTCCCGCAGTGCTGAGGGAATCCCTTCTTCCGAAGGCGTTCACCATGGCCGAGAATGCGGTCGAGAGATCATACGAACTCTTCGGCGGTATGTGGGGTCCGTTCTGTCTGGAAACTGTCGTGAACGATAAACTTGAGTTCAAGGTCTTCGAGATTTCCACAAGAATCGTTGCGGGAACCAACCCGTTCATTTCCGGTTCTCCGTATGCCGATTTAATCTATCCCGGACTGAGTACCGGCGGAAGAATCGCCATGGAGATCAGGGACGCAGTCAAGAGCGGCCATATTAAGGACCTCATGACCTGATTTCATCAGCAGGAAATCCAGGTGCCGTTCCCCCGTATTATTTATCAGTGATGCGATTATACCGCATTATAATACGGTGAGATTATGGTTTCACAGAGACTGAATGCGGTTCCCCCTTCGGGTACCGTGGCAATATCCAACCTCGTAAGCGAGATGAAGGCAAGCGGCATCAACGACATTATTTCATTCTCATTGGGAGAACCGGATTTTGCCACTCCCAGCAACATCGTCGATGCGGCTGTAGATTCACTGCACAGAGGATTCACGCATTACACCCCGTCGATGGGACTTCCCGATCTGAAGAAAGCAATCGCGGAGTCCACAAAAGCAAGGAACGGCATTCCCTGCGGGCCGCAGAATGTTCTTGTAACTCCTACAAAACAGGCCATCTTCATGTGGGCGCTGGCATATTTGGATCCCGGGGACGAAGTAATCATTCCCGACCCCGCCTGGGTGTCCTATGAAGCTGTAGTTCTTCTCGCAGGTGCGAAACCTGTGTACGTTCCCACATACTTCGAGGAAGGTTACGTAATCAACCCCGACAGAGTACGCGAAGCAATCACACCCAAGACAAAAGCGATCATCATCAACTCACCTTCAAACCCCACAGGCGCCGTGCAGCCCGAGGAAACCCTCAGAGCTATCGCCGACATATGCGTGGAAAAGAATCTCATCGTTCTTGCAGACGAAATCTACGAACACATTCTCTACGAAGGAAAGCACGTTTCACTGGCATCCATGCCCGGAATGTGGGAGCGCACATACACCGTATCCGGACTTTCCAAGACATACGCAATGACCGGATGGAGAATCGGCTGGCTCATTGCGGACGATGTGAAATCTATCAACAAATTGCAGTCACATTCGATCACATGCTGTACTTCCTTCGTTCAGGAAGCGGCAATCGAAGCAATCAACGGACCTCAGGAAGCGAAGTTCGCCATGGTTAAGGAATTCAAAAAACGCCGTGACCTGGCACTCGATCTTCTTTCCGAAATCAAAGGCCTCGAATGCAATAAACCCGCAGGTGCGTTCTATCTCTTCCCCAGGTACAGCAAAGACATCCCTTCCAACAAAGTCGCGGAAGCACTCCTTCAGCAGGGACATGTCGCAGTCACACCCGGAAGGGCATTCGGGCCCTGCGGAGAAGGTTCCTTCAGGATGTCATACGCAGCAAGCGAGGAAGACATCACCGAAGGTATCGCCAGGATGAAGAAGGTCCTCGAGAGCCTCTGATAAAAAATACCCGTATATGCGGGTCGCGCGCGCAACCTTCTTTATAGGAGGTCGTGTTAACAGTGGTAGCCAGCCGTCGCTATGCCGACGGAATACGTCAAATCAGGGATAGAAATGAGCAGACAACTCTTCACCGTAGGGCCCGTGCATGTCGCACAGGAGACCCTTCAGGCAATGACCGAGCCGATGATTACGCACAGATGCAAGGAATACAAAGCCCTGCACGGTGCAATCGTAGAGAAACTGAGGAAGGCACTCAAAACCGACGACGATATTTTCCTTGTCGGAGGATCGGCAACCGTCCTCATCGAGGGCGCGGTCAGAAACGCAGTTTCGGAAAAATGTCTGGGCATTTCCAACGGTTCGTTCGGTAACAGACTGATCGAATGCGCCACAGCCAACGGAAAAACCGTTGAGGAAGTCCACGTCCCCTGGGGCAAAGCAATGAAACCCGAGGACATCGAGGGCAAAGTAACGAAAGACATCGAAGCGGTCACATGGGTGAGCAACGAATCTTCGACAGGAGTTCTCAGCAACAGCACCGCACTCGCAGAGGAAGTCAGGAAACAGAATCCCGACTCGCTGATCATCGTGGATGCGGTCACATCCGCCATGGCTGCGGATCTCGATCTTCCGAAGCTCCGCCCCGACGCAATGGTTTTCGGAACACAGAAAGCACTCGCTCTCCCTCCGGGACTTGCAATCGCAGTCGTAAGCGACAGAATCATCGAGAAATCCAAGAACGTGAAGAACAAAGGATTCTACACCGACTTCGTGAAACTCAAGAAGAACGCAGACGAGAACTATGCTCTGACGACGCCGCCCGTATCCCTGATGTACGCACTCGACTACCAGTTGGACAGAATCCTCGCCGAGGGTATGGAACACAGGTACAAGAGACACATCGAAATGGCTTCGATGGTCGAGAAATGGGCAGATGAAAAATTCAACGGACTGTTCCCCGAAGAAGGATACAGGTCCAAGACAATCGGTGTGGTCAACCGCGGAGACCTTGATTTCGACACATTCCACGCAAAACTCAAGTCCAAAGGATACGAGATTTCCAACGGATACGGCGATGTCAAAGGATCCACGTTCAGGATCGGACACATGGGCGACATAACGCCTTCCATGCTCAGGGAGCTCCTCTCTGCCATGGATGAAGTATTGGAGGAGATGCAATGACAATGAGGATATTGGTTTCGGATCCGCTTTCTGACGACGGACTTAAGATTTTGAAAGATTCAGGCATGGATGTCGATGTTAAGACAGGACTCTCCGAGGATGAGCTCTGCGGAATCATCGGAGATTATGACGGTTTGATCATCAGAAGCGGTACAAAGGTCACCGCAAAAGTGATCGATGCGGGAAAGAACCTCAAAGTAGTCGGACGTGCAGGTGTCGGTGTCGACAACGTCGATGTTCCCGCAGCAACCGAGAAAGGAATTCTTGTCATGAACACTCCTGCGGCAAACACACTTTCTGCTGCGGAGCACACATGCGCAATGATCATGGCATTGGCGAGAAATATCCCTCAGGCACACATGTCCATGCACAAGGGCGAGTGGAAGAGAAGCAAATTCACAGGAATCGAACTCAACGGAAAGACACTCGGTATCATCGGTGTCGGCCGTGTCGGAAGCGAGGTTGCAAGGCGTCTCAAACACTTCAACATGGAATTCCTCGGATACGATCCCTACCTTCCCAAGGAAGTTGCGGAAGAAGTCGGTGTCAAGCTCACAACATTGGAAGATGTCATCGAGCACTCCGATATCATGACAATCCACACTCCTCTTCTCCCCGACACAAGGGGAATGATCAATCTCGATCAGTTCAGGAAGATGAAGCCCACCGCAATGCTCGTCAATGTTGCGCGCGGAGGAATCGTCGTTGAAGACGATCTCTACACAGCACTCAAAGACGGAATCATCAAGGGCGCAGCCTTCGATGTATGGGAGCACGAGCCTCTCGACGAGAAAGAAATGAAGCTCCTTGAGTTGGACAATCTTATCGTAACGCCCCACCTCGGTGCATCCACTGTCGAAGCACAGGAGAGGGTTGCCGTGGAAGTTGCGGAAGCGGCGGTCAAATTCCTCAAAGACGGAATCATCACCAACGCAATCAACGCACCCCGCGGAAAATTGGACCCCGAAATCGCTCCGTTCCTTCCCCTGGCACGTGACCTGGGATGCATCGCACAGCAGCTTGTAGGCGGACCTGTCAAGAACATGGAAGTCATCTACAGCGGACCTGTTTCCCGCAAAGACACCAAGAGGATCGGAATTTTTGCAGTAATCGGTGTTCTCAACAGAATCATCGGAAAAGAAGCCAACATGATCAACGCGGTTTCCATTGCAAAGAGCAAGGGAATCACATACAAAGAGTCCAAGATCGACGATTCCACACCTTACGATGCAGTCGAGGTTAAACTCGAAGACACCGAAGGTAAGATTACGGCAGTCAAAGGATGTGTCTTCGCAGACGTACCCCGTTTAATCAAGCTGAACGGATACACACTCGACATGCCCCTTCAGAGCGACATCTTCGTAGCACGCTACAAAGACCAGCCCGGAGTCGTCGGTGCAGTCGGAAAGGCATTCGGAGACAACAACGTCAACATCGGTCAGATGGCCGTCGCAAGGAACGAGCCCAAGGGCACCGCAGTGATGGTTCTCACAGTGGACCACGATGTTACCGACAATGTTGCAAAGAAAGTCATCGACGCAGCCGGTTTCGAGAAAGCGAAATTCATCAAACTCTGAGCGGTGATACAATGAGGAGCATCGTGACCGTTGACGAACTGACCCAGGCGATCAAGAACAGCCCCAACAACGAAGGTATCCCGGAAGAGGCTGCGTACGAACTTGCGCACCACGTTCTGAATTTCTTCGGTTACTCCGACAGAATAATCGACAATATCCTGGAACCCGCCGACCGTGATGCATTCTACATGCTTGAGGATGCGACAATCCTTACCACCGAGAGAGAAGAAACCACTCTCTACGACGGAAGGGAATGGAGAATTCACTACTGGCTGTTCAGAAGAGAGAAAATTCAGGATCTCATCGACGGTCTCATCAAGAAGAAGGCCGAGGAGGAAGAGCGTGACACCACATACGACGACCTCCCCGATGATATCTGGGAACGCGGAAGCTCAGCCTGAAGTCCCGGGGACACCCCCGGGACCGTTCGGCGACCCCCTTTTCTATACTTATATACTACCGAATTCTACCGCATATTATGGCGGATATGTCGCTGTTCCCGTACGTTCCGAGAGGAGAACAGGAACAACTGGTCGGTTTCATCAGAGATGCAGTAGCCGACAGGCGCAACGCCGTCATCGAATCGGGTACGGGTACCGGTAAAACAGTGTGTTCTCTGGTCGGTGTGTTAAGCGATCAGATGTACCACAAATCCAAGGTGCTGTATCTCACAAGGACAAAGTCCCAGCAGAAGCAGGTCATTGCGGAAGCACGTAAGATAAACAGCATACGCAGCGTGTTCTGCATGGCGATCCAGGGAAGAGGTCCCACTACATGTCCTATGATGGGAACCGACCAGGAAATTGCATCCGGTTCTCCGGATGAATTATCGAAATGGTGTTCCGAATTCAAGAAAAAGAAGGGAACGGAGAAAGAATGTCCGTTTTTCGATAAGATCGAAACAGTCGATATGAATCATTTCGTAGCCGGTCTGAGAAAAAGTATGCCGGAACCCGAGACTTTCCGTAAGATGTGCCTTGACATGGGCGTATGTCCGTACGAAATGAGCAAACTCGTGCTTCCGTTCGCGGATGTTGTCTGCGCACCGTATCCTTTTCTGATTATTCCCGCTGCGAGATTGGCTTTTCTCGAGTGGTTGGACGTCCTGATGTCGGATTTGGTAATTATTGTGGATGAAGCACACAATATGCCGGATTATCTCCGCGATGCGATTACGTCGGAATATACAAAACACGCATTGGATCTCGTGGATAAAGAAGCGAACGAATGGGACAATCCCGTTGTTTTCCAGGATTTACGGGTGACGGATATCACCGAAGCGATGCGTGTATGTTTCTCCGTGGCAACGGAAGAATATCTCAAAGACGAAGACGGACTGATTCCTCCGTATTTCCTTCAGGAGGAACTGATGTCGCGTCTTGCCGTGACGTCGCATTCACTGACGGTTATATGCAAATCACTGATAGATTTGGGGGAGATTGTAGTTCAGGCCAAGAAAGAGCTGAGAAAGCTTCCCAGATCGTATATGAGGTCATTGGGAGCATTCCTTCAGAGATGGATGGAATGCGAAGACGAATGTTTTGCGAAGCTTATCAACGGAGGAGACAACCCTTCGTTCGAAGCGTACTGTATGGATCCGTATTTTGCAGCCGAACCGTTCAGAGACTGCAGATCTTCGATTCACATGTCCGGTACGCTGGAACCTTTGGAAGAGTACGTAGAAGAGCTGGGTCTTGAAGGTGCCGCAATCCGCAGTTTCATGTCTCCCTTCGATCCCGCGAATCTTCTCACACTGTATGATGACTCCGTGACAACAAAACACGATGAAATGATGAGAGATCCCGAAATGATTTCACGTTTGGAAGAGAACACTGTCCGTATCGTAAAATCCGTTGTGAAGAACACTGCCGTGTTCTTCCCGTCTTACGATATGATGAATCATTTCCTCGTAGACGATGTTCCGGAGAGGATGGGCCGCGACCTCTACGTTGAGAAGAGGGGTATGTCCCAGGTGGATCTGATGGAAACCGTAGACAATTTCCGTACGTCCGAAGGAAGTGTGTTATTCGCCGTCGCAGGCGGAAGAATAAGCGAAGGACTGGATTTCCCCGATAAGGATCTGGAACTTGCGATATTGGTGGGTATCCCGTATCCGTATCCCACAGCGAAACTGGAATCCCTGATACGCTACGCAGACTACAGATTCGGTCACGGATGGGAACATGCCGTGAAGTCTCCCACAGTCAGAAAAATGAGGCAGGCAAGGGGAAGACTGATAAGGTCGGAGACCGACCGCGGCGTATGTGTGATATTGGATTCGAGGGCATCTTCCCTTGCGGGATTGGGCACCGACGGATGTTACGACATTATAGGCAGAATAAAGAGATTCTTTGACGAATACTGATGTCCGGGCCCGAAGGCCCGGATGAGAAGTTTCAGTGACAGCAGCATTCACAGCCGCAGCCGCATTCGTCTTCGTTTGCTTCCGCATGCAGAAGATTCGAGAACGAACCTTTTCCGAGTATACGTACGGAGTTCAGCACAAGAATGAGCATCATGCCTACGTCTGCGAACACTCCCGCCCACATCATTATAAGTCCCGACATTGCGAGAATCATGAATCCGAACTTTACGGCCAATGCGGCAATGACATTGACCCAGACAGTTCTCATGACGTTTTTGGAGAGGTCTATCGCAAACGGAATCTTGGACGGTTCGTCGGACATTATGACAACATCCGCAGCCTCGATTGCCGCATCGGAACCGATTCCGCCCATGGCAACTCCTACGTCCGATCTTGCAAGAGAAGGCGCATCGTTGATACCGTCTCCGACGAACATGAGCTTCTTCTTACCTTCGGGGTCGAGATATCCTTCCATCTTTTCGAGTTTGTCTCCGGGGAGCATATCCGCATGCACTTCATCGATACCGATTTTCTCGGCAACCATCCTTCCGACGTGTTCCCTGTCTCCCGTGAGCATTACCGTCTTTACACCTTCGTGTTTAAGCTGTGAAACGGCTTCAATTGAAGTTTCCTTGAGCTGATCCTCCATTACGATGTGTCCGACGTAAACTCCGTCGATGCAGACGTATATCGGCACACCGGGAACTTTTTCTTCTTCGATTTCAAGGCCGTAGAGTTCCATGAGTTTCATGTTGCCGACACATACGGTTTTGCTGTCGATTTCGGCTTTCAGACCCATTCCGGGAATTTCTTCAATCGATGAAACACAGTGATCGTTCACTTCGATATTCCTGAAGGGTTTGGACATAGGGTGATCCGAAAATTCCTCCGCCGTTGCGGTTATGTCGATCAGTTCATTCTCGCTTATACCTACAGGATATACGCCGGATATTGCGAACACACCTTTTGTGAGTGTACCTGTTTTGTCCATAACCGCAGTCTTCACTTTGGACATGGTTTCGATGGAATCGCTGCCCTTGATGAGTACACCTTCCGAGGATGCTTTTCCGATTCCGCAGAAGAATGCGAGGGGTACGGAAATCACCAATGCGCAGGGACATGATATGACAAGAATCGTCAGAGCACGGTAGACCCAGACAGAAAGATTTTCTCCGAGGAATATCGGCGGAATTATCGCAACAAGTATTGCTACAAGGAACACAGCCGGGGTGTAATATCTCGAGAATACGGTGATGAATCTCTCGCTTCTTGATTTCTTACTCTCGGCATCTTCCATGAGTTCGATGATTCTCGATGCCGTGGAAGCTCCCGCTTCCTTATCGATTCTTACCTTTACGGCGCCTGTGAGGTTGATGCATCCGCTCAGGACGGTATCTCCCGGAGAAACGTCTCTCGGGACGGATTCCCCTGTAAGACTTTTCGTATCAAGTGATGTGTAACCTTCGGTGACGGTACCGTCTGCGGGAACTCTGTCTCCCGCTCTGATGAGTACGGTATCTCCGATGCTGAGTTCTTTTGAAGCAACAGTGATTACTTCTCCGTCTTTGATCAGATTCGCCGTGTCGGGCTGGAGATCCATAAGCGACCTGACCGATCCTCTCGATTTTCCGACGGCTGCGTCTTCGATGATTTCTCCGATTTTGAAGAAGAGCATCACACCGATAGCTTCGGAATACGCTCCGACGAAGAATGCTCCGACTGTCGCCGCAGTCATGAGGGTTTCTTCATCGAAGATTCTGCCGTGAGTCATGTTTTCGCAGGTTTCCCGAATGACGTCGTATGCGATGATTACGTAACCGACGAGTGCCGTTCCGAGAATAATCATCTCATTCGTTTTCAGGACATGTTCCATGACGATACATGCGATGAGTGCTGTCGCACCGACGGTCAGCCTGAGATTATCGGATTTCATTATGTCACTCCATCTCGGAAATGTGTATCGATGCAATCGTGATCAGTTCGTTGACGTGTTCGTCGTCGAGGGAATAGAATACTTCTTTTCCGTCGCGTCTTGATTTGATCAGCTTGGCCGCTTTGAGAGGTTTCAGCTGGTGGGACACGGCGGACATAGACATACCCAGACACTCGGAAATGTGACGTACGCACATCTCATGTCCTTCTTTCAGAACAAAGAGAATTTTCAGACGGCTGCTGTCGCTGAACAGTTTGAAAAAATCGGATAGGTCGAACAGATCGGATTCCGAGGGCATCATCTCCAGGAGTTTCCTCATGTTCGTACTGTCGTCGTATCCGCAGCACTCATCGTTTTTCATCATATCACTTGAATGATTGTTCAATTGAACATCTGTTCAAATGATATAAACCTTCTTACGGCCGACGGACACCGTTTAGTTATTATCTGAATGTCCGTATACGGAAACGATGACAGAAATCATGGATGTCCTGGCGGTCATGGCCGTCGGTCTTTGGCTGTTCCTGCCTGCATACGTTCCGAATTCCAATGCGGCACTCATCGGTAAGAGATGGGGTAAGGTCAAGATGGACTTCGGTAAGACATGGAGAGGCAAGAGGATATTCGGAGACGGTAAATCGTGGTCCGGATTCATCGGGGGTATCCTGACAGGTGTCCTTCTCGGATTATTACAGATTGCAATCGCATACCCGTTCGATCCCGATACATACTTCGGATTCGGACCGTTTTGGTCGAACATAGGCATTCTGTTCTGTCTTTCGACCGGAGCGCTTCTCGGCGATCTCTGCGGAGCGTTCATCAAGAGGAGACTGGGAATGGAGAGAGGTCAGAAAGCTCCGATTCTCGATCAGTACGACTTCGTAATAGGTGCATTCCTGCTTACGGCGTTGTTCTATCCGAATTTCATATATGCGAATTATTTCGAAGGGATACACATATGGGCATTTGTGTTCATACTGCTGATAACGTTCGTGATACACAGAGGAGTGAACATAATCGGTTACAAACTCGGTGTCAAGAACGAACCGTGGTGATCTCATGAGTGAATTAGGCAAAGCGTTGAGGGACTGCGGTGCGCTGCAGTTCGGGGATTTCACACTCGCATCGGGTGCGAAATCGAAGTATTACATAGATATCAAAAGAGCAAGCACGGACCCCAGGGTACTGAGGCTCATCGCCAAACTGATGGCGGACCGTATGAGAAACGACGGAATATCCGCGGATAAGATTGCCGGCATAGTATTGGGTTCGATTCCTCTTGCGGCCGCACTGTCTCTGGAAACGGGAATTCCTTACGTTATGGTCAGAAAAGAGAAGAAAGACCACGGTACGGGAAAGATGATCGAAGGTGTCCTGAACAAAGGCGAGAAAGTGCTTGTGATTGAAGACGTAATCACATCCGCAGGTTCTTCCGTCACATCGATAGGAATCCTCAGGGATGCAGGTGCGGAAGTCACAGACGTTATGTCCGTTATCGACAGAGAAGCGGGCGGAACCGATGCACTCAAAGCGATAGGTGTGAAGTTTACACCTCTCGTAAGAGCATCCGAACTTCTGGAGAATCAATGATATCTCCCGATCCCGACTGCAGACTGTGTCCTCTGTGCGGACACAGGACCAACATCGTCCTTCCGAGCGGTAATCTTTCATCGGAGATTGTCTTTGTGGGAGAAGCGCCCGGAGAGAATGAAGATCTCACAGGAAAACCCTTCGTAGGAAGAGCCGGAAAGATATTGGACGATGCGTTTGCAAAAGCGGGAATAGACAGAAACAGTGTGATGATCACAAACACAGTCAAATGCCGTCCTCCCGGAAACAGGGATCCGACGGCGGAGGAAATGTCCGCATGCAGACCTTTCCTCGACAGTGAATTATCGTCATGTTCCGTGGTTGTGGCACTGGGAAGAAGTGCGATACGCGATCTCATCGGTTACGACGGACCGATGGCGGATATTGTGAACAAAATGCAGAAGATGAACGTAAACGGAAAAGAAATCGATCTTCTTCCTACGTATCATCCGATGGCATGCGTATACCGTAAATCGGCAAGAGAAGGTCTCGCGGAGACGATGGAAACAGTCAGGAGGATGATTGAATGATCAGAGGATTGGCCATAGACATGGACGGTACCGTCTACAAAGGAATGAACGTGATCCCGGGGGCGAGAGAATTTATCAAGGAACTCGGAGAGAAAGGAATTCCCTACATGTTCGTGACAAACAACTCATCGAAAGGAAGGAGACAGTATTTTGAGAAACTTTCCAAGATGGGTTTCGACGTAGACATGAAAAATGTGCTCACTTCAGGTACCGCAGCACTCCGTTTCCTGAAAAACGAACGTCCCGGAAAGACTGTGTATGTCGTAGGAACGGAATCATACATGGAAGACGTCAGGGAATACGGCATTCCTTTGGATGACGAGAATCCCGATATTGTGCTGCTTTCGTTCGACAGAGAGCTCACCTATGAGAAGATAAACAAGGCGTACGCTTTCATCAAAAGGGGTGCGGAATATATCGCAACACATCCCGACGACTTATGTCCCACAGAGGACGATTACGACGTGGACATCGGTGCGTTTATCGCAATGTACAGGTACCTTCTGAACAAAGAACCTCTGATAATCGGCAAACCGAACCGTCTTCTTCTGGATATGGCGGCTGCGGAAATGGGTATCGATTCTTCCGAGATTGCCATGGTCGGAGACCGTTTGTACACGGATATGAAGATGGCCTACGACAACGGATTATCGTCTATTCTCGTACTCACGGGAGAGACAAAATCAGAGGATCTGGAACACAGCGATGTGAAGCCCACGTATGTTCTCGATTCCGTTGCGGACATTATAGAAAAAGTGTTTCGGTGAACGGACGGTATGACAGATTTACACTGTCACATCATCGTTTTACTTTTTTGTCGGACCGTAAATATATTTATATTCTTTATAAGGCATGACCTATCGTGCGCGTGAGCGTGCAAATGGGATGCATCTGCGGACTGTCCGCAATCGCCCCCTGAGAGGGGTTGTTGACTGTGTACTTGAAAAGAGTCGATATGGAGAATTTCAAATCCTTCGGAGGTAAGGTGTCGGTACCTCTGATGGAAGGTTATATGGCGGTCACGGGACCGAACGGTTCCGGAAAATCGAATATCACGGACGCTATTATGTTCGTTCTCGGACCCAAGAGTCCGAAGGTCGTCCGTGCGGGAAAACAGACCGATCTCATATACAGCGGAAACAAATCCTCCGGAAGGGCGGACTTCATGAAAGTCACCCTTGTCTTCGACAACACCGACCGTATGCTTGCATGGGATTCCGATGAGGTAAGATTCACACGTATCGTGAAGATGGCAGGCAACGGAGAGGATTACTACTCATCATTCTACATCAACGATCAGAAATCGAATCTCGCCGAGTTCGATTCGTTACTTACAAGAGCGAGAATCTCCGCAGACGGATACAACCTCGTACAGCAGGGTGATGTCACCGATATCACCAAAATGGGTGCGGTGGAAAGACGCCGTGTCATTGACAAGATTTCCGGTATTGAATCCTACGACAACGACATTAACGCCGCCGACAGGGAGAAGAGCGAAGCCGAAGCCAATATGGCATCCACAAATATTGTCATCGGAGAACTCGAAACACAGCTCAGACAGCTTGAGAAAGAGAAAGAAGTCGCCAAGAAACACATCGAACTGAAAGATAAGCTCGATATGGCGAACGCCCAGCTCAAGCACAGGAATCTGATCAACGAGACCGAGAAGAAGAAAACAACGCTCGAAGCCGTCGAGAAGACCCGTAACGAGATAACGGAACTCACCGAGAAGAAAAACACACTCAGTCAGACGATAAAGAACTGCGAAGAATCGATTCTTCAGACGGAAAAAGAGATTGAGGAACGTGTCGGCCCCGAATACACCGAACTGAAGAAGAATATCGAAGACGTCAAGATAAACAAGGCTCTCGCAGACGATACCGCATCCAAAGACAGGGACAGTATCGGAGAATACGAAACGGAACTCTCGGGATACAACGAAGAATCCGCAGAGAATGAATCTCAGTTACAGAGCATCACACAGGCAATCAGCGAAACCGATATGGATCTGACCGCAAAGAGAGACGAATTGGCCGCCGCCAAAGAAGAGGAAAAGAAGATTTCCGAAGAAATGGAATCCCTCGGAGGCGAACACGCCGAATTGGATGCGAAGCTTAAGAAACTGGAAGCGGACATCGAGAAAAAATCGGAAGAAGATGCCGATGTACGTTCCGAACTCACCGGCGCCAAGACGAAGGAAGAGGAAACATCCCGCCAGATAAGTCAGGAAGAAACGAATCTTTCCGATACGGATTTCCAGATTAAGGATGCGGATTTCAGCTTATCCGAGCTGAAGAAAGAAGCCGGTCCGATGACCGACATCGAAACTTACAGGAACAGGATTCTCGCACTCAAAACTCAGGAAAACGAGCTTGAGAAACAGGAGATGGACATCAATGCCGCTCTTGTAAGACACAACGAGAAGTACAACCAGCTGATGATCGAGAAGCGTTCCTCGGAGAAGGCATCGCGCGGAAGCGAAACCGTCGCAGCGGTTCTCGCAATGAGGGACAAAGGAATAATCAGCGGAATTCACGGCACGGTTGCACAGTTGGCTACCGTCGATCCCGGGTTCGAAACCGCACTTGCGGTTGCCGCAGGCGGTAAAATGCAGCACATCGTCGTTGATGACGATCAGGTCGCTGCAGATATCATTGCGGAACTGAAGAAAAACAACCTCGGAAGAGCTACGTTACTTCCTCTCAACAAGATGGTTGAAGGAAAACCCCGTGCAAAAGCCATCATGGCCGTAAAAGAATCCCAGGGATACGCCATCGATTTACTTGATTTCAAGCCGGAATACCGTGCGGTGTTCTGGTATGTGTTTGCGGATACGATTGTTGTCGACAATATCAACACCGGAAGGCGCCTGATGGGCGGAGTGAGGATTGTCACAAAATCAGGCGAACTGCTGGAAGCATCGGGTGCGATGACCGGCGGAAGCATGAAACCGAACGCAACTCTCAGATTCGGTGCGGATTCGCAGTCGGAGTTGGACAAAGTCGCCGCAGAAATATCGTCTGCAAAGGCCGCACTTGCCAACATAAAATCCAGACTCGAAGACATCCGCAGGCAGATACGCGAAGCGGATGACGGAATGAGGGCCGCAGGTACCGGAAGCATCGAAATCAGAGGTAAGATTGCAGGACTCGAAGCTACACTGAAAGAGCTCAGGGAATCCAGGAAACGCATCGTACAGAGCATAGCGGAGAAGAAATCCGCATATGCGGCGATACAGGCAGAGGTTGCGGAACTTACGGAAAAGGCATCCGCAGTGGCAAAAGAACTCTCGGATATGAAAGCCGAGCGTGCAAGGATTAAGGACCGTATTGCGGAGATTGCTCCTACGGAACTTCAGAAACGTCTCCTCGATGCAAAAGAAATCATAAACAAAGCATCCGAGGCAATCACCGCACTGATGGACACACTTTCCGCACAGAAAGTGGAAAAGACAGGATATGAGAGTACGGCAACCCATCTTTCCGCGGAAATAGGCAGATGCAAAGGAGAGATTGCAAGGCTTAATACCGAAGCGGAAGAAGCAGAAAAGCAGTCCTCGGAATTACAGATCGAACTTACCGCACTGAAGAAGATGGAAGCTGAGATGGAATCCGGTATATCCGAACTCAGAGATAAGAAACAGAATCTGCTTGTGGAGAAGACCAGGGCGGATTCGGATCTTTCCACTGCAAATTCGCAGATCGAAGCCAAAGACGGTTACATCAAATCGATCGAAGCGACGGTAATCATCTGCGATCAGAATATCGCAGTACTTAAGGCCGAAATCGAAACAATCAAATTCGAAGTACAGCAGCCGATACCTTCGGAAGAGACACTTAAGCGCACCGTAAGAGGATGCGAGAACGAGATTGAAAATCTCGGTAAAGTCAACATGAATTCCATCGAGGAGTACGACGAAAAGAAAGAAAGATACGACCGTCTCGTCGGAGACATCAACAGACTTACCGCACAGATTGAAGATCTGACTTCACTGATGGAAGACCTCAACTCCAAGAAGAAAGGACTGTTCATGGACGTCTACAACGGAGTCAGCGAGAACTTCAAAGAGATATTTGCAGAAATCTCCGGCGGAGGAGAAGCATCGATGACACTCGAGGATGAAGACGATCCGTTCAAAGGCGGATTGTTCATCAACGCCAAGCCCAGGAACGGTAAGATGCTGAAGTTGGAAGCATTATCGGGAGGAGAAAAATCCCTCACGGCATTGGCTTTCATTTTCGCTATACAGGAACACCAGCCCTCGCCGTTCTACGTATTGGACGAAGTGGACATGTTCCTTGATTCCGTCAACGCGGAGATAGTCGCGGAGCGTATTAAGAAGAGTTCCGCCAAAACACAGTTCATACAGGTGTCGCTGAGAAACGTGGCACTGAAGAAAGCGGACCACCTTATAGGTGTGACAAGGCCTCCGAACGGGGTCAGTAAGATAATTATTCAGCCGGATCTGCTGGAGATCTCCAAATACGAGGAAGAAGCACAGCGTAAGATTGCGGAAGAACAGGCAAAAGAAGGGATAGAATGAACGGGGATGCAGCAATTGAGATGGAACAGCACTTACTGTTCCACAAAGCGATGATAAACGACTCGGTGAGTGCCGACAAGATCGACAGGTACCTCAGAGTTCTCGGTGAAGAGAAAGATCACGAGAGACTCCAGGACGATACGGACGAATCCATCAGGACAGTGTTCCGTCTCGTACTTGAGGGAGATTTCGATCCCTGGGCAATCGATTTGAGAGAGTTTGTGAAACTTTACACAAGAAAAGTCTCCATGAGTAAGTTTGACATCATCGTCGCAGGCAAACTGATGCTTATGGCGTGGAAGGTACTGAACCTTCAGTCCGCCGAGACCAAGAAAGAATCCGACAGAGGAGACGAAGTACTCGATTACGCAGACTTCGACGACTGGGGATTCGACACATGTGAAGACACAGAATCTCTCAGCGTACCGAACATTCAGCTGAAAGGACTCTACACCCGTTCGCCTACGAGACCCGTCTCAATGGTGGAACTGCTCGACGCATTCGACGAAGCACGCAGGCAGATGGAGATTTCGGAAGCAAGGGAAATCACACGTCAGAAACTCAAGAACGCGGAACCGAAGAAATTCGACAACAAAGCGCACAGGGAAATCGACGACAGCGATGTCAAAGCGGTTTGGGAAAGAATCAGAAAGATCGGTACCGGTGCATTCCCGCTTGCGGATCTGTACACATCGGACATGGACAACAATATCACCGTGTTTTGGTCTGCGTTACAGTTGGTCAGGGACGGAAAACTCGCAATATGGCAGGACGAACTCCCCTACGGCGAGATAATGATCGATATTAAGGTCGATTGGTCGTCCGGTAAGCTTGAGGATGCCGAAGAGAAGATCAAGGTTGCCGAAGCGGTGATTTGATGATATTCAACAAGGGACTCGTGGAGGCCGCTCTGTTCTCGGCCTCCGGCCCCATTCATCTGAGAGATCTTGCCGAAAAGACAGGACTGACTGAGGATGAAGCATTCGAAGCGGCGGAATCGTTAATCGACGATTACCGCAGAAGAGAGGGCGCCATACAGATTATCAAAACCGGCAGGGAGTATCTGATGCAGTTACGTGAGGAGTATACCCATGTTGCCGGAAAGACATCCGAAGGCGAGATAAGCAAGGGTATGATGAAGACACTTGTCACAATCGCATACAACCAGCCTCTGATGCAGTCCGAATTGTTCAGAAATCTCGGTGCAAGGGTGTACGACGACGTACGTGCATTGGCAGACATGGGATTGGTATCCAAGAAACGTGTCGGACAGTCTGCGGAACTTACTACAACCAAGAAATTCTCGGAATACTTCGGAATCGGCAGTACGAAGAAAGAAGACATCCGTGCGTGGATTGACAGAAAACAGAGATGATTTTTGCAGACAGAAATCCGTTTCCCCGTTAAGGGTTTCTTTTCTGTGAGAATCACAGGTCTGCCGGTATTTGCATACCGGCAGATCGGATTCTGTTAAAGTTTTCACTCCTCGGCAAGAGAGTAGTGGTAGACGAGACGTGTGTCTTCAAAGAACTGCACTGTGAGTGTGAGCTCGTTGCAGTTGGTGACCGTCTGATAAGCCGAAAGCCAATCTTCATTCTGGTCTTTCAGTTCATCCACTGACAGGATCTTTGAGGCATCGCATCCGGCTTTGATGTATTCTCTCAATATCTTACAGCTCTTCTCATCTTCGAGATCCTGGAGATAGTACACTTTGCCGTCGATTTCTGTTCCGACGAATTCCGAGATAGGGTCGAAAGCGCATGTGTCGGGGTCGAGAATCTGCTGGTATCTGACTTCTCTGATGAGTTTGAGCATATCTGCTTCGCTGTCAACAGCACCGATTCCGTTCATGATTGTTTCGTAACGTCCGAGACCTGTACCGAGCATTGCTTTGTCTTTGTAGTCGGGACTGAGGTAGAAGTTCGTGTGTGCTGTCTGCATATCGTTCCATACGAGCTTGTTGTCCACGAGTTCGAGAACACCGTAGTGTCCGGTAGCGTCTGCAAGATAGAGTGCACCTCCCCAGCTGAACTGTTCGGTCTTGAATCCGTAAACATCGACTGTTTTTATGAGTTCAAGTGCTTCGTCGACAGTTGCGGCTCTCTCTCCGAGGTATCTGATGAGTGTTGCGAAACTAAGCCTGACTTCCGCACCGGGGTTTGTACCGCTGCATTCTTTGAATCCGGTTTCCGAGGGCTGTCCCTCTCTCATGTTGGCTTCTACGTAGAATCCTTTCTCGTTGAGAACATCGCCTGTCATACAGTAGACTGTAAGCAGATCTGTTTCGCTGAGTCCGTTTTTCTTGACATCTTCGAAAGTTGCAGCTCCTTTGAATCCGTTGTATGCGATACCGACGGTCTTGTAGAGTCCGTCAATATCGGTGCGTACGATGTATGCGGGAGCGTGGCTGTACTGAAGATCGTACGAACGTCCGACAATCGTATCTCCGTCGGATGTTACTTTAGCGACTGCGGTACATCCGTATTTCATTCCGTATTTACCGTAGTTTTCCTCGAAATATTTGAGACCTTTTTCAAAATCGATTTCCGTAATCACGGGAAGTTCGATGACATTGTCACCGATGACGGTTCCCATGACACCCTGTTCTTTCTCTGAGTTTGTTGTTGTGTTTGCGGTTACTACAATAATCGCAGCGACAATGACCACACAGAGTCCGAAGACAATTCTCTTGTCCACTGTATATCCTCCTTTTGTATACCGAATATCGGCGTGGTGTGTATAAAACAACGTAGTATACAAAACGTAAAATCTCTGTCTGCCAGCGGAAATAAAGAAGACATATACGGGAGCCTTACGGCCCCCGCATCATGGTTTATTCGACGTCGTCTACGCAGAGATGATAGACAAGACGGTTGTCCTCGAAGAACTGAACGCGCATTGTGCGTTCGTTGCAGTCAACGACGGTCTGATATGCAGAGAGCCATATGTCGTTGTCCGCTCTCATTTCGTCGAGCGACATGCATCTGACGGTCTCGATGTATTTCTTCAGATAGTCTGTGAGAACCTTTCTGTTCTTCTCATCGGTGACGTCTTTGATGTAGTATTTCTTGCCGTCGATAACAGACTCCGTGAGTTCTCCCAGAGGGTCGAACTGACATGTGTCGGGGTCGAACATCTGAAGGTACTTGACTTTCCTGATCAGAGCAAGCATGTCTTCCTTGCTGTCGACTGCATCCCAGCCTTTCATGACTGTGTTGTAACGTCCCATACCGGTTCCTACGGTAGCTCTGTCTCTGTATTCGGGATTGATGTAGAAGTTGGCCTGCACCTTCTGCATATCGTTCCACATGAGCCTGTTGTCAACAAGTTCCAGCACACCGTAATGACCTGTTGCGTCCGCCATAAAGAGACCTCCGCCCCAGCTGAATTTCTCTGTTTTGAATCCGTACACATCGAGTGTTTTTATGATCTCGAGTGCTTCGTCGACTGTTCCCGCTCTTTCACCAAGGTATCTGATGAGTGTTGCGAAGCTGAGCCTGACCTTCGCACCGGGGTTTGTACCGCTGCACTCTTTGATTCCTGTTTCCGCGGGCTGTCCTCCTCTCATGTTGGCTTCGATGTAGAATCCTTTCTCGTTGAGAACGTCGCCTGTCATGCAGTAAACCGTAAGCAGTTCCGTCTCGCTGAGTCCGTTCTTTTTGACATCTTCGAAAGATGCTCCTTTGAATCCGTTGTACGCAGCACCGACGGTTTTGAGGTGTCCGGGAATGTTCGTGCGCACAAGATATGCGGGAGCGAAACTGTATGAAAGGTCGTACGAACGGCCGACGACAGTGTGTCCGTTCGAGATCTTCTTGGCAGTTGCGGTACATCCGAATTTATTCGCGTATTTGCCGTAATTTTCTTCGAAAAATTTCAGAGCTTTGTCGAAATCGACTTCTCTGATTACAGGAAGTTCGATGACGTAGTCACCGACAACCTTTCCCATAAGTCCTGAACCGTTCTTGCTGTCAGACATAGATTCATCCTTTTCGGTTGTTATTATAACCTTTACGGCAAACCGTCTATAAAAACACAAACTCTTCGGATGTTAGAATTGTTTACACAGTCGGATTCGTACTTTTACCGCGGGAGTACAGATATTTTCCGTGTTTCGGACATGTACCAGATACATAAACGGTTTAAATCCGCCCCGAACACAAACATATATATCCGCTGTCCTGTTCCGATGTTCTGATAGACATGGTCATGCCCCTCGCTTTATTGGAAAAGACAGTGGATAAACGCATATCCCTCCTCCTCAAGGACGGAAGGGTCCTCGAAGGTAAACTTTCGGGATATGACGAGTACATGAACATGGTTCTTGACGAGACCGTCGAGAGAACTGCATCCTCCGAAGAGAGGAGACTCGGAACAGTCGTTCTCCGCGGAAACAACGTTGTCAGCATTTCACCTATGTGATTTCGGCTTTAAGCCGGTAAGGTGTTCAATATGGTCGGACCGTTCGGTGCCAAAGGGATACGCGGAAGCGTCAGAGACGAACTGACAGTCGATTCCGCAGTACAGTTGGGCAAAGCCGTCGGCAAATACTTCGACGGTACGCTGGCACTTGTTACGGACGGACGTATTATTTCGGACATGATCAAAGAATCCGTCACTGCGGGTCTTACCGCAAGCGGATGCGACGTATTGGACATGGGCACAATGCCCCTTTCCGTCATGCAGATGTTTGTGAGGGACAACGAACACATCATCGGCGGAATTTCCATCATTTCCTTCGACGGAAGGGAAGACATGGTGAATGTCAAATGTATCTTCAGCGACGGTGTGGAATTATCCGAAGGCGGAAGATCGAAAATCGAATCCTATTACGGTGAATCGATAAAGGCTAAGGAAGCCTTCGAGATAGGCCGCGTTATCGAGATGAACGATGTCGCATACAGGCCGTATATCGATACCGTTCTGAAGACTACGGATGTACAGTCGATTAAGAGGGCTGGACTGTCTGCGGTATTGGACTGTGCAAACGGGCCGTCGTCACGTACTCTCCCGGCTATTCTCAGGGCTCTCGGTGTGAAGACCGTAACACTGAATTCCGATATGTGTACGGACCGTCCGGGAAAATCGGATTGGATGGCCCAGGAGAGCATTAACGATTTGGTTGAGCTCACAGGGGTTAACGGAGCGGATATCGGAATCGCCACGGATATCAACGGCGATCACGTAAGATTCGTAACCGACGAAGGCGAATGTCTCGAAACCGAACAGACGGTTGCGATTCTTTCCGCATATGCGCAGTCTGTCCATCCGGGGTCGGTTGTTGTATCGACTTCGGATATGTCGGAAAAGATCGACGATATCATCGAAGAACAGGGCGGAACATCGGCAAGGTCGAAATCGAACATACTGAGTATGGTTGAGAAGATCAAAGAAACATCCGCGGTATTCGGTGCAACCGTTTCCGGAGGGTTCATTTTCTCGGCGCATCAGTACTGCTGCGATGCGGGTATGACTGTCGTGAAAATGCTGTCCGCAATCGCAAAGAACGGCCCTCTGAGTGTACAGGTCTCGGAACTGCCGAAATTCATCGTTGAGAGGAGGGACGTAGAATGTCCCGACAATATGAAATCGGCTGCAATCGAGATGATTTCCGAATTGCATTCGACAACCGTAACGGATTCGATAGACGGTGTGCGTTTCAACATGCCCGACGGCATAGTGATGATAAGACCGTCCGGTACGGATCATATTTTAAGAATCACTGCGGAATCAGACGATGCGGATGCAGCTGTTTCCCTTGCGGAAGAATTCGCAGAGGAAATTGAGAACTATCTCAATGCCTGAGAGATTCTGCGTGAACGGCGATAACTTCTTTGATGTATCTCGCCGCAAGCATCGATGTTATTCCGGCGGGGTCGTACGGAGGCGAAACTTCCACTACGTCGAATCCCACCAAACGGTCCCCGGTCATGTTGATGAGTTTCTTCACATCCATCGGGTGCAGTCCGAAAGGTTCGGGAGTACCCGTACCGGGTGCGAATGCGGGATCGATGCCGTCGATGTCTAACGTAATGTAAACTTTCTCGTTCTTCACGGTGTCGAGAGCCTGTTTCACAGCCCATTCGATTCCTTTCTCGTAAATCTGATACGCATCGATGTACGGAATTACAGTTTCGGAATCCAATTCGTCGTCTGACACCGAACGTATTCCCAAAACGAATACATTGTCTGTTCCGAGGTGTTCGGATGCTCTCCTCGTGATGCAGGCATGGTTGTTTTTGATTCCCATGTATTCGTCTCTGTAGTCGAGATGCGCATCCACCGAAATCAGTGCAATATCTTTCTTCTCGAAGCACTGAATGATCGGAATGTTGACTGTATGATCTCCGCCCATTGCAATCGTGAATTTTCCGTCGTCGATTGCGGGTTTCATCATAAATTTCACATCATCGAACATATCCTCGGGGAGGAAGAAATCGTCTGAGTTTCCTCCGTCGTAGATATTCGGAAGTTCCTGGTGGATTCCGTGTTCGAAGTGTGTCTGTTCAAAATTGTAAGAAGCGCGCCTGATCGCACCGGGTGCCTCTCTGGCACCCGATTTGAAACAGGCGGTTTTGTCATACGGGATTCCGTAGATGCAGATGTCCGCATCATTGTAATCGGATTCGGCATCGGCAAACGTCATCCCGTACGGCACACGAATCCCCTCACAGGAGTTTCATTCTGTCCATTGCGACAATGTACAGAATTTCCGCACCGGGTTCAAGGGAGCACTCGTGGTCTGCGTTGATCTCGATGACGACTTCCTGGTTTGTCTCTGCGTCAAGAACCGAGACTTCGGAACCGTTTGTGTAGAGGATTGTTGCTTTCCTCTTGTCGATAAGAGGTACCTGGCATTTTGTGCTGACAGGGCCGACCAAGGATTTCTTGGCGCCGGTGAAAATGCTGGTTGCGACAATGTTCGCTTTTGCGGATCCGTGCTTTCCGGGCTTGGATGTATCGATCGAAACGATCTTACAGGGCTCGTCATCGATGTTGACGTACCTTCCGACTTTCAATTCTCTGATCTCTTTGGTCTCCCAATCTGCCATTTCAATACCTCATTTACAGCATGCGGGCTGAGAAATACCTTTTGTTCACCCCAGAGGGCTGGTGGATTTCACATTGTGCACACATGATTATCTGGCGCACCGATATCCCTATTTGTTTATAAGGGTTGTCAACGTTCAATCGGTTGATATACCCAGATATTGAAAATGAAGTTTGCGTATGATTCCGCCGCATGCACAGGCGGAATCATACGTCTGATTATCTGGCACTTACAGGATTATTCCTTTTCGTACATGAATTTCTGACAGAACGGAATCAGAATGCCTCCGACTGCGTTGCCGAGTATCACCACGATCAGGAAGATTATTCCGTCGCCGAATGCGAATGCGGCACTGTCTCCGAAGTATCCCGCCCAGAAGTAGAACATGTCTGCGATACTGTGTTCGAATCCCGCTAAAATGAAAGTGGGGACACAGATCAGCGCCGCAAGGAATTTCTTCTCTTTTTTGTAGTAATCCGCTGCGATAAACATCAGAATACCGCACAGAAGACCTTTGAAGAACACCCTGAGATAATCTACATCGACCAATTTACCCGCAAAGAGTGTCGATGAGTACTCTGCGATGTTTACGGGCGCTATGAATCCGAGAATCAACGCACCGATGAAATTTCCTATGATTACGACCAAAAGATACGGGATGTAGTCGATTTTGTTGTTAACCGAATATCCGACTTTTCCTGTGTAAAGATCGAACCCGAAGAAGAAAATCGTACACAGACCCACAGCGAATAATATCGCACCGACCCAAGGTACGTCGTATTTAGGCAGACTGCACCCGATGAAGACACAGCCTCCGATACCGATCATCATTCCCGCGAGAATCGATCTCACGAGAGATCTTCCGTAATAACTTCCCGATTCCGTCGAAACACCTCCGTACCCTGCGGTACAGAATAACCACGTGCAGGGAGTAGATAAAGCATGTCACGTCTGCGGGTGGATTGATTTGATTCCCGGTAATTTCATACGATATTATCTTTCGGGACAGTGTCGGAACTCCCCGAAAGGGGAGTTCCCGTGGAATTCTTTTTAATCAGGATATCGTTTCGGCGCAGACCTTACGGCAGCCGGATGCGGCGATAATAACAGTGCAGAGAGGGAGACCTTACAGTATAATCAAAGTCTACTCGAAAGTAGACTTTAATTCTGTTCTGTAAAAAATTATTAACTTCAGGGGCACGGAATTGTCAAAAACATCGGTATAATTAACTGATTTCTTTATTAAAACGGGTTAAATCAATGAAAACCGAGAGCAGTTAATTTTGAAAAGCAGATCTTAAGTAGACTTTAAAAGTAGACTTTAAGTAGACTTTAAGTATACTCTTCCTTATGAATCTAGGCGCTGAATCCGAAACAGAGGAATTCAAACTCAGTATGTCACAGATGGACAAAGGGATCAGATCGCTCACGGCTATGTTAAACCGTCACAACTACGGAACAGTCTATTTCGGTGTGGATGATAACGGCAATGTAGTCGGATTGGAGCTGGGCAAAGATTCACTGATGGAACTTCGCAATCGCATAAAGAATATGGTAGAACCCAATATCGTGTGTGATATCAGTAAATGCGTTTCCGATGACGGAAAGACATACGTCAAAGTTTCGGCAAAAGGCAGCGATATACCTTATTCCTGCGACGGAAGGTTCTACCTTCGTAATGTATCTGCGGATGAAAGCGTATCCATGATGACACTCAGGAAAATGCTTGCCAGCGGCAGTTCCGATATCATAGTTGAAATGCGTTCGCCCCGTCAGGATCTGACTTTCAAAGGTCTTACGGTCATGCTGTCTTCGCACGGCCTGCATCTTGCCGATGATGAACGTTTTCATAAGAATTACAATTTAGTGAATGAATCCGGAGAATTCAACGTCATGGCCGAGATTCTGTCCGATCAGAACCCTCATGCCCTGAAAGTAGTATGTTTTGCCGGAACCGACAAATCATCAATGTCAGAACGCAGAGAGTATTCCGGAAAGAGTATGCTCATCTGTATGGCCGAAGTACTTGATTATATGGATTCTCTCAACCAGATGAAAGTCGATCTCGGAAGCGGACAGAGGAAAGAAACGCCGTTATTTCCGTTCGATGCGTTCAGAGAAGCATGGGTCAACGCATGTCTTCATAATTCCTGGAGAGAAGGATATCCGCCTGCAGTCTACCTGTTTGACGACCGTATCACCGTCACATCATACGGCGGGCTTCCTTTCGAACTGTCTGAGGAAGATTTCTTTAAGGGTCACAGCGCACCGGTCAACAAAGGTCTTCTTACCATATTCTTCGCCGCAGGTTATGCCGAACAGACCGGTCACGGAGTAATCACCATCCTGGATAAATGCGGCAGGGATGCTTTCATAATCAGCCCGAATATCCTTGATGTAAACATTCCGTTTGCATTCGAACCCGGATATGTTCAGTCCAGAAAAGCAATGGAACGTTCGGTAATGACATTGACACCGAATCAGAGATCGGTACTTGATTATCTTAAGGAACATCCGAATGCAACCCTGCAGGAAACTTCGGACAGTGTGGCGGTTTCATTGGGCGGGGTTAAGAAAATCGTGTCCGTATTGAAAGAACGCGGTCTTTTAGTTAAAGAAGGTTCAAAGAAAGACGGTAGGTGGGTTGTCATCTTCTCACCGTAATCAAAGTCTGCCCGAAAGCAGACTTTATTTTTGTTCCGTAAGAGATTGTCAAAAATATCAATCAAAAAACTGATTTCTTTATTAATGGGTCAAAACAATGAAAACCGAGAGCAGTTAATCTTGAAAAGTGAATCTTAAGTAGACTTTAAAAGTAGACTTTAAGTAGACTTTAAGTGTACTTTGAGTAGACTTTAATTTTTTTTAGGAAGGATACGTGATTAAATTGAGGCTTAGAGCTCTCGTTTTAATGTAATGAGCGGTTTCTTCGCATATTCTCAGCGTATGCTATGCAAACATTGATGAATTCGGTAGTAAATCGAGGCTTAGAGCTCTCGTTTTAATGTAATAATGGCGCGGAGAGGGAGATTCGAACTCCCGGGGAGAAATCTCCACCGGTTTTCAAGACCGGCGCCGTGGGCCAGGCTTAGCTATCTCCGCTTAAACCGTCATTATACCGTCATTATATAAAAGCGATAGGGTTGCGTTCATTTTCTGAAGAATTCGGTGACATCTCTGAGCGGATCTTCCGATAATCTGGCACCTAATCTCGATGCATACTTGGAACAGCGGTTGTCGAAGATTACAGCCATTCCGCGGTCCGTCTCCGTTCTTATCAGACGGCCGATTGCCTGCTGCATTTTCCTCAGTGCGGGTACTTCCGAAGTGTACCTCCAGCCCGTGCCTCTTCCGTATTTCTTGTCGAACATATCGGACATCGCCCTCATTTCCAATGTAGGCGGAGGATACGGTATTCCGATGATTATCGCAAAGCATAATTCATCGCCCGGGAAATCGATTCCTTCTGCAATGGAACCACCCATAACCGTGAAGAACACACCGTCTCTTCCTTTCCTGAAGTCGCTGAGATTCCTCATGGTAAGTTTCTGCTGACCCGATTCCTCCCAGTAGATGTCTTTCTTCACATCTCTTTCAAGGAACGGGCGCATTTTGCGCATCATGCTGTAGGACGGGAAGAACACCAACGTGTTTTTGTTCACATTATTACAGAGTTTCGCCACGTTTTTCTCCATTCTTGAGAAAATCGACGGGTCTCTCTGCATATCGTCGTATCTTGTGGTTACGTTTCCTAAGTAGATAACAGATTTATTCTCGGGCGGGAAGGGTGACGGATACACTTTTGTGACGGTATCTGCAGGAAGTCCCATCACTTTCACGTACTGTTCCAGAGGCTCCAAAGTACCGGACATGTGAACCGCTCCCTTTACGTTTCTGAGGAAACGTGTCACATCGTACGGGTCGATACAGGCGGCGTGGATGAATTCTCCCTCATCGTTTGTACTGACGGTCTTGATGTACTTACCCGGGTCGGACATGATCCAGTTTTTGAGGTCCGTGCCCAACGTAAGTATCTCGGACATTCTGTTTTCGCCTCTTTCGATGAGTAAGTCCGATCTTTCTTTACCGACATCTATCATCCATTCCACGGCGGTATTCAGTTCGGTTCTTGTCATTTCGAATTTCTTACAGAGTCTGTCTTCGATTTCATCGCTTGCGATCAGGTCTTCCTTCTTGGAAAGAGTGAGTTTTTCCGTTGCGATTGCTCTGATTATCCTGCTGAGTTCTTTCAGAAACGGTTTGAGTGTCACGCCCTCGAATAACTCGGGGTCGCCTTTCATTGTGGTGCTTTCATCAATCGCCGCATCGATCAGTTTCATGTCGATTGTGTAGCTTTCCTGTTCTCTTGCGGCATCGATGATGTTGTGTGCTTCATCCACAATAACAACAAGATCCGAACCGTCGCTTTCGATATTACCCAGCAATCCGCTTCTTATCGTATCGGAAAGAACATGGACATACGGTGCGACAACGACATCCACACACTTCAGAAGCATTTTCTTCATTTCATACGGACAGAGTTTTCTTTCTTCGCAGTATCTGTCCAATTGACCGGATGTCGGAAACTCGGTACGGCAGTAATTCTCCGCATCGGCGAGACGGTCTTTCAGTCCTATGTAATACGGACATCCGCCTCTGCTGTTTGTGAGAGCTTTTTTCTTACTGTCCTCACACATTGCCGACAGTGCCGCAGGCGGGATTTTCTCGTAATTCGGCATTGTTCTGAGGAACGGACAGGATCTTCCTCTTCCGGTAAGTGCGAGTCCCGAGACATTTCTGATTTTGGATATCGCACGCAACTCTCTCATCACCTGATCGCTTTGGGAGATTGTTCTTGTTAAATAGAGAATCTTCTTCTGAGTTCTGAATGCGTGATCTACGGCGGATGAAAGTGAAACGATAGTCTTTCCGGTACCTGTTCCGGATTCGAGAACTATGTGTTTTCCTTCGTCCAATGCCTTGGTGATGTCTTTCACAATCTGAACCTGAATCGGCCTCGGTACGTACGGGAAACACGGAAGATCGGGGTTTTCCGATTCGATTATTTTGGGTTGAATAAGATTGGGAATCTCTTCGGTTTCTTCTGTAATCTCAGGTTCTTCTCCCGCCTTATATCTGCATCTTGAGCACGTGTCTTTTCCGGGCATGATGAGGCTCCCGCAGCGGGGACAGAAGGCGGTCATGGTTCCGACCTATAGGAAGTGCCGATATAACGGTTCCTGTTTTTTCGTGAATTCACAACCGTATTATATGCCGCCGTTGTTCGTGTGTTTCATGGAAGACGGGCCCAGAGCCAATATCAAAACGTTAATCGTCGATCCCGAGACGTTCATAAAGGATCTCGGGGACGACAAGGTCAGAATTCTTCTGATGGAACTGCAGATGCTGAAGGAAGAGTATGAGCGTGAGAACACGATTATGTATCTCGCCAGCAACTATTCCAACAACAAGCACCTGTCGTTTTCCGCACTCAGAGGAATGCACGACAGCGAAATCATGGAACTTCTCGCAGATGCGGAAGTCATTCTCCGTGAGGAGATTGAGAGAAGGAAAGCTGCGAAGAGACAGCTTTGATTTTTCCGAGGTATTTGCCCGCACCCTTCGGGTGCGGGCGAGGTACCTTCATTTGCGTTTTTTCTGTATCTGGATTTGTTTTCAAAACCTGTATTTCGCCGTTTGTATAACTGTTCAGACGAAACATGGTGCAGAAACATCCATAGTCCGAATCCGAAAAATGCAGAAATTTGTGAGATCCGTCGCACAGCCGACGGTTCTCAACGGAATAATTTAGTTACGTAACAGAGTAGTAGTGGCGTAAAATCGTTCGCCGGTGTAGTGGGGTACAAAATGGTATCTGCGGATGTCAAGCCCTTCATAGAATCACCCCTGCTTACGCAGGGAGTACAGCACAAGCATCTATATGTCTCCGGACAACACGGAATCACCCCTGCTCGTGCAGGGAGTACGATATATTGACAGGTACAGGTTCATCCGATAAAGAGTCATCCCCGCCTGTGCGGGGAGTACGTCCCGTAATGAAACAGGCTATCAACCAGACCGGGATCACCCCCGCCTGTGCGGGGAGTACAGAGATCATACGTCGCAATCGCCGCCGATGTTAGGATCACCCCCGCCTGTGCGGGGAGTACGGGTGAGTTTGACTGACTCATCAGGCAACGATAGGATCACCCCCGCC